>DATGXM010000535.1:0-3692 GCA_035298985.1 Azonexus sp.
CAGGGCACGCTGAAGGTCGGCGACGCAGTGACCGCCGCCGTGGACATGGCCCGGCGCCACGCCACCATGCGCAACCACAGCGTCACGCACCTGATGCACAAGGCGCTGCGCGAGGTGCTGGGCGAACACGTTCAGCAGAAGGGCTCGCTGGTCGATGCCGACAAGACCCGCTTCGACTTCGCGCACACGCAACCGATGACCGCCGAGGAAATCCGCGAGGTCGAGGAAATCGTCAATGACGAAATCCTGGCCAATGCCGCCACCGACAGCCGGGTGATGGCTATCGACGATGCCCAGAAGTCGGGCGCCATGATGCTGTTCGGCGAGAAGTACGGCGACGAGGTTCGCGTCGTCGGCATCGGCTCGTCGAAGGAACTGTGCGGCGGCACCCACGTCGGCCGCACCGGCGACATCGGCCTGTTCAAGATCGTCTCCGAAGCCGGCGTTGCGGCCGGCGTGCGCCGCGTCGAGGCGATCACCGGGAACAATGCGCTGGCCTACGTCCAGGAGCAGGCGACTCGGATCAGCGGCATTTCTGCACTGTTGAAAACCACGCCGGACGAGATCGCCGAGCGCGTCGTCGGCATCATGGACAATGTCCGCGCGCTGGAGAAGGAACTGGCCCGCCTGAAGTCCAAGCTGGCCTCCAGCCAGGGCGACGATCTGGTCAATCAGGCGGTCGACGTCAAGGGCGCCAAGGTGCTCGCCGCCACGCTCGAAGGTGCCGACGTCAACGGCCTGCGCGAAACCATGGACAAGCTGAAGGACAAGCTGAAGTCGGCGGCGATCGTGCTCGCCTCGGTCGCCGACGGCAAGGTCACGCTGATCGCCGGCGTCACCGCCGACCTGACCGGCAAGGTCAAGGCTGGCGAACTGGTCAACCAGGTTGCCCAGCAGGTAGGCGGCAAGGGCGGCGGTCGTCCGGACATGGCGCAGGCGGGTGGTACGCAGCCGGAAAACCTGCCGGCGGCGCTGGCTTCGGTCCAGGCCTGGGTCGCCGGCAAACTGTGAAGGCTGCTTTTGCGCTGATTCCGTTGGTCCTGATGCTGGCGGCAGGCTCCGGCCTGGCCGCCGAACTGGACCGTACGCCGCTCGACGCGACGACGGCAGACGGCCAGCAGGTTCGCCTGTTCCCCAACGGGCGCTGGGAGTTCGTCGATACGGCGAAAGCCGCTGCCGCGCAGAAGGTCGCTGCCGAATACCCGGAAAACAAGACCCGCCCGGTCGAGGCGCAGGGTGGCCTGTTCGGCGTCGGGCGCACCCTGATGCCCGGCGATAAGGACTACAACCGGGGCTCGCTCAATCCCAAGCTGCGCTAGGCTTTTACCGCGCCGGCACCGCGGGGACGGGCTGGCGCTGTCGCTTAACCCAGGCGCTGTGACGGTGTGCCGGCCGCGTCGTCCGGCATGCGCACCGCTTCCCCTTCGATGATGCTCGCCGACCGGCGCGGGGCGGCCGACGGCTGGTAAGCCGAGCCATTCGTCGAGGTGCCGGCATTGCTCTGACGCTGGCTATCCCTTGCCCGCTTGATTTCCCGGCGCAACTGGCGGGTACGCCACCACAACCAGCCGCCTACCGCCAGCCCGGCCACGGCGACAATAGCCAAGGCGACCAGCGAGAACATGAAGGCCAGGACCAGGAAGGCCGCACTCAGCACGAAGGCGAGCAGCTTGGCCAGCGGGCCTTGCGGCGGCCGGCCGAGGGCGTTTTGTCCGAATTGCTGATATTGCCGTTGGCTGTCCATGCGTCGTTGCGGAGTAAGGTGACGAAGCGATTATAGGGGGCGGCCGCCCGGTCGCCTGTGGTCGGGCTGTGGCTGTTTTGTAACGCTTTTAGGCGAGCTTGCCGGCGAGCGGCGACCGAGCATGGCCGGCCGCTGCCTGGCTTGCCGAAATGCTTAGAACGGCAGCTGGATGCCGGGCCAGACGGCGTTGAGCGCCTGCCGGAAACCGTTCTGGATGCGTTCCAGCGCTGCCGCGTTGTCGGCTTCGAAACGCAGCACGACGACCGGCGTGGTGTTCGACGGGCGGGCCAGCCCGAAACCGTCGGTGTATTCGACGCGGACGCCGTCGATGGTGATGATTTCCTCGGCGCCGTCGAATTTCCCCTCGACCTTCAACTTGTCGATCAGCTTGAAGGGTTCGCCTTCGGCCATCTTGATGTTGAGTTCCGGGGTGGACGGGGCGTTGGGCAGGTTCTTCAGCACCGGGTTGGCATCGGCCGCCTTGCTGAGGATTTCGAGCAGGCGGGCGCCGGTGTAGAGGCCATCATCGAAGCCGTACCAGCGTTCCTTGAAGAAGGTGTGGCCGGACATCTCGCCGGCCAGCGGGGCGCCGGTTTCCTTGAGCTTGGCCTTGACCAGCGCGTGGCCGGTATTCCACATCAGCGGCACGCCGCCGTGCTTCTTGATCCACGGGGCGAGGAGCCGCGTGCATTTGACGTCGTAAATGACCTGGCCGCCCGGCACGCGCGACAGCACGTCGGCGGCGAACAGCATCAGCTGGCGGTCTGGAAAGATGATTTCGCCATCCTTGGTCACCACGCCGAGGCGGTCGCCGTCGCCGTCGAAGGCGATGCCGATTTCGGCGTCGGTTTCCTGGAGCGCCTTGATCACGTCGGCCAGGTTTTCCGGCTTGGACGGGTCTGGGTGATGGTTGGGGAAGTTACCATCGACCTCGCAGTAGAGCGGCACGATGTCGCAGCCCAGGCGCTTGAACAGTTCGGGGGCGATGGCGCCGGCGACGCCGTTGCCGCAGTCCATGACGATCTTCATCGGGCGGGCAAGCTTGACGTCGCCGACGATTTTTTCAACGTAGGCGGCCGTGATGTCGGCGCTGCGTCGTTGGCCCTGGCCATGCTTCAGGTTGCCGGCTTCGATACGCTTCTTCAGATCCTGGATGGCGTCGAGCGCCAGCGTGGTGCCGCCGATGACCATCTTCAGGCCGTTGTAGTCCGGCGGGTTGTGGCTGCCGGTGACCGAGACGCAGGAGTGGCAACCCAATTCGTAGGCGGCGAAATAGGTGAGCGGGGTCGGTACGCAGCCAACGTCGATGGCGTCCACTCCGGCGGCACAGATGCCGTCCATCAGCGCGCCGGCCAGTTCCGGGCCGGACAGGCGACCGTCGCGACCGACGGCGATGGCGGTCTGGCCCCGCTCGGCGGCCAGCGAGCCGAGCGCGTGGCCGACTTGGCGGACCACATCGGCAGTCAGCGATTTATTGACGATGCCCCGGATGTCGTAGGCCTTGAAGATTTCGGCAGGTAACTGGCTCATGATTTTATGACGTTTCGGAAATGAAGAAGTGTAAGAGCCTTTGCGGTAGCCAGTCCAGATTTCCCGGAAAGGAGCCGCTGACGAAGCCGACGTGGCCGCCGGTGGCGGGTTGCTCGAGGCGGACGCTGTGGCTGATGTCGGCTGCGCTAGGTAGTGCGGCGGCAGGGAGAAAGGGATCGTTTTTCGGATTGACGACCAGGGCGGGAACGGCGATGGCCTTCAGCCAGGGCTTGGCCGACGAACGTGCCCAGTAGTCGTCGGCGCCGGCAAAGCCGTGCAGTGGTCCAGTCACGGCATCGTCAAACTCCCACAGGTTGCTGGCCCGGCGCATGCGCTCGGGGTCGAAGAGGCCGGGAAAGCGCTGCAGCCGAGCGGCCGACCTTGCTTTCAGCGTATCAAGTAAATGCCGGGTGTAGAT
>DATGXM010000536.1:0-12293 GCA_035298985.1 Azonexus sp.
GAGGTGGTGCCGATCGAAGTCATGGAAGAAATCCGCTCGCTGCGCAAGATCGTCGAGCAGCACCTGGCGGGCTTCGCGTGGGGCGAGGTCGCGCGTTCCGAGCCGGTGAAGACCGAAATCCTGCGTCAGATGCTGGATACCGGGTTCTCGCCGCAGTTCGCCCGCGATCTGCTGACCGATCTGCCGCCGGAAATGAATAACGTCGAGGCGATGGCCTGGGTGAAGGGGGCGGCTGACCGCTCGCTGATGACGCTGGGCAACGAAAACGACATCGTCGATCGGGGCGGCGTCTATGCACTGGTCGGTCCGACCGGCGTCGGCAAGACGACGACGACGGCCAAGCTGGCCGCCCGCTGTGTCCTGCGTCACGGCCCGAGCAAGGTGGCGCTGGTCACCACCGACGGTTACCGGATCGGTGCCCACGAGCAACTGCGCATCTATGGCCGCATCCTCGGTGTCTCCGTGCATCTGGTCAAGGATGCGGTCGAGCTGCGCCAGACCCTGAACGAGCTGCAGCACAAGCACATGGTCCTGATCGATACCATGGGCATGAGTCAGAAGGACAAGCTGGTTCCCGAACTGACCGACATGCTGGCCGGTTGCGCTGTCCAGCGTCTGCTGCTCCTCAATTCCACGTCGCGCGGCGATACGCTGGACGACGTGGTGCGCGCCTATGCCGGCGAGTCGCTGGCCGGCTGCATCCTGACCAAGATCGATGAGGCGGCGAGCCTGGCGACGGCGCTCGATGTCATCATGCGCCACGGCCTGAAGCTGCTCTACGTGTCGAACGGGCAGCGCGTGCCGGAGGACATCCACCTGCCCAATCGCTCTTACCTCCTGCATCGTGCCTTCAAGGACGTGCCGGAAAGTTCGCCGCACAAGTATGACGGCATCGAACCGGCAATGATGATGGCCAATGCCGGCATGGTTGCCGTCGGAGGACGCCGTGGCTGATTTCCGCGTCGATCAGGCCGCCGGCCTGCGTCGTCTGCTCGGGGGCGGGCATCAGCTGCAGGTGGTGACCTTTGTCGCCGGCTGCGAAGGGGTCGGTCGCAGCGTGGCCGTCGCCAATATCGGCGTGGCGCTGGCCCGGCTCGGCAAGGAAGTGCTGATCATCGACGAGCATGCCCCGGGCGACGATATCGCTTCGACTTTCGGCCTGATCGCCCGTAACGACCTGCTGAACGTGGTGCAACGCGAAGTGCCGCTGTCCCAGGTTCTGCTGCAGCCCATGCATGGCTTGCGGGTCTTGCCGGCGGCGCGCGCGGTCAAGAAGCTCGGCCGTCTGTCCTTGCACCAGCAGCAGACGCTGCTCGATGCCATGTCCGGTCTGGAGCGTCCGGTGGACGTCATTCTGGTCGATGCCAGCACGGCACATCCGCATGGTTTTTCGCCTTTCGGTGTCGCCGCCCAGGAGGCGGTGGTGGTCCTGTCGGGGAGCAGCGCGTCGATCACCGAAGCCTATTCGTTGATCAAGAAGGTCAGCCATGCCTTTTCGCGCCGGCATTTCCGCATCCTGGTGAACAAGGTGCGCAGCCAGCCCGACGCCCGTTCGATCTACGACAATATTGCCCAGGTCGCCGCCCAGCGCGGTATCGCCCGGCTCGACTACGCCGGTGCGATTCCGCTCGACGAGTCCCTGCGTCAGGCCGCCCAGCTCTGTCGGCCGGTCCTCGTTCAGGCGCCGGATTCGGCTGCCGCGTCAGCCTTTCGCGACATCGCTTCCGACATGCTGTACTGGCAGCGCAGCGAGAGCGAAGCGGGTGGAGTCGAGCAATTCATGCAGCAACTGCTACACTTGAGCCAACGCATAACTCCCAACGTACTTCGAGCTTGATGTATACCGCTGCCGGGCAGCCAGACAGGGAACAGTTGGTTCAGCGCTTCGTGCCGCTGGTGAAGCGTATCGCCTATCACTTGATGGCGCGCCTGCCCCCCAGCGTCCAGTTCGACGATCTGGTGCAGAACGGCATGATCGGCCTGCTCGATGCCATCGACCGCTTTCAGGAAGGCTTCGGCGCCCAGTTCGAAACCTATGCCACGCAGCGCGTGCGCGGCGCCATGCTCGACGGCCTGCGCGAGAACGACTGGCTGCCGCGCAATCTGCGTCGCGAATTGCGTCGCATCGAGACGGCCATCAATCAGCTCGAACACGAGCACGGCCGCGTACCTTCCGAGCGCGAACTGGCCGACGCCCTCGGCATGTCGCTGGCGGACTACCAGAAGACCCTGCAGGATGCCCGTGGTCATCAGCTGGTCTATTTCGAGGATATCTCGGGCGACGGCGATGAGGATTTCCTTGAGCGCCATCTGACCGACAATGACGCCGACCCGGCGGCCATTCTGGAAGATCGCGGCATCAAGGCCCTGCTGGTGACGGCTATCGCGCAATTGCCCGAGCGGGAAAAAATGATGATGGCGCTGTATTACGAGCAGGATCTCAATCTGCGCGAAATCGGCGAGGTCATGGGCGTCACCGAGTCGCGGGTCTGTCAGCTGCATAGCCAGGCGGTGGCCCGCTTGCGCGCCCGCATCGTCGGCGAGGTGCCGCAAGCGGTGAAGCGGCGCAAGGAGAAGGCGCATGGATAAGATCAGCCTGGCTGGTCTGGCCATCGGCCTGTTTGCCATCGTCGGCGGACAATATCTGGAAGGCGGCAGCGCCGGTTCCCTGGTCCAGCCGACGGCGCTGCTGATCGTCCTCGGCGGCACGCTGGGGGCGGTGCTGCTGCAAAGTCCGATCCACATCTTCCGGCGCGGCATGATGATGGCGAAGTGGGTGTGGGTGCCGCCGGTGATCGAGCAAAAGCGGCTGATCGAGCAGATCATGCTGTGGAGCCAACTGTCGCGGCGCGAAGGCTTGCTCGCCCTGGAAAACCAGATGCCGCGGGTCAAGGACGAGTTCGTCAGGCGCGGCCTGCAGTTGCTGGTCGATGGCGCCGACCCGGAACGGATACGCGAATTGCTCGAAGTCGAGATCAACACCTTCGAGGACGAGTGGCGCCAGGCCGCCAAGATCTGGGAGTCGGCCGGTGGCTATTCGCCGACTATCGGCATTCTCGGCGCCGTCATGGGCCTGATCCATGTGATGGAGAACCTGTCGGACCCGACCAAGCTGGGCGGCGGCATCGCCGTGGCCTTTGTCGCGACCATTTACGGTGTCGGCCTGGCCAACCTGGTGTACCTGCCCATCGCCGGCAAGCTCAAGTACTACATCGGCCGCATGGTGGCCACCCGCGAAATGCTGATCGACGGCCTGGTCGGCATTGCCGTCGGCGACAATCCGCGCATCATCGAAGGCCGCCTCAAGGGCTATCTGCACTGATGGCGCGCCGTCGTCGCGAGGAGGAACACGAAAACCACGAGCGCTGGCTGGTTTCCTACGCCGACTTCATCACCCTGCTGTTCGCCTTTTTCGTGGTCATGTACGCCATTTCCTCCGTCAACGAGGGGAAGTACAAGGTCCTGTCCAATTCGCTGACCAATGCCTTCAACAACAAGACTGGCGAGCCGGGTGGGCAGCCCATCGCCGTCATTCAGGGGGCGCCCCTGATGCCGGTCAAGCCGATTGCCAAGCCGGACAAGCTGGCCGACCAGAAAAAAGAAGAGAAGAAGAACGAACAGCGGCAGAAGATGAAGAATGTCGCCGACGACATCAAGAACGCCCTGCAACCGCTGATCGCCCAGGGCAAGGTCAAGCTGCTCGAAACGAGCCGTGGCGTCACCATCGAAATCAACGACAGTATCCTGTTCCCGGCCGGGCAGGCCAAGCTGCAGCCGGCATCGGTCAGTGCCATGCTGGCCATTGCGCAGGTGCTGGCCGCCTCCGATTTCCCGATCACCATTGAAGGCCATACCGACAATATTCCGATTGCGACGCCGCAGTTTCCGTCCAACTGGGAGCTGTCGGCCATGCGGGCGACGACCGTACTGCGCCTGTTCAACGAAGGTGGGGTGGGAGCCGAACGGCTGACCGCGATCGGCTACGGCGAGACACGGCCGCTGGAAACCAATACGACGCCGGAAGGCCGGGCCCGGAACCGGCGGGTCAGTATCCTGATCGATTCGAACCGGCCGGAGGAGCCGACCGAGGTCAAGGAAGCGCGTCCCGCGGGCGCAGGGCGCTGAAGCGGATCAGGCCGAATCGACGATGCGACTGCCGGTTGCGCTCGTCGTCTGGCCCTTGGCGCCATAGAGCGACGACTGGCTAGCCTGCTGGGTCAGAATGGCCAGTGCTTCGGCCGTATTCTTCAGATGCGTGGCGACGAGTTGCCCATTCAGCTCGTGCAGTACTTTCGCCTCGTGGGCAAGTTCCCTGAGTTTTTGCCAGGCCGTCGCTGCTGCGCGGTCACTGGTGTTATTGCGCAGCCATATTTCCATGCTCGGCTGGTCGCTGGGCTGGCCGGGCAGACCAAGCGCCGCCATGCGCTCGCTTTCGAGGGCATTCAACTGGTCGACAAGCGCCGATTTGTCAGCGGCTATGGCTGGCAGCGGGTCGGCATTGCCCTGCGTCAGGCATTCCTGTTCGGTGTTCAGGACCGTGACGAAGCGGGAAACCAGTTCGATTTCCCGTTCCAGAATGGCCACTACCGCCGACATCAGGCCTGGCGCTTGCCGCTGTCGTTCAACAGGTCGCGCGTCGACTCGATCAGGCGGTCAGCAATGGCTTCCGGATTGATCTTGAAGCGACCTTCCGAAATGGCCTGCCGGATTTCCTGGATGCGGGCCGCGTTGACCGGCGGCTTTTCCGTGGCCTGCAGGCTGCCGGCCACCTGGCTCAGGCTGACCGCTTCCTGGACCGGCGCATTGGCGGCGGTCTGGGCCGGGGTCGGCTTGTTCGGGATGCTGGTCGTCGTGGGCTTGTAGCTGCTATCGATCTTCATGGTGATCTTCTCAAAACTTTTTACTCGATCTTGTTAACGACCGTCTCAGGCAGAACTTTAGCCTAAAAAGAGATTTCGACACTACCGTCGGCCTTGGCTACGCCACTGACGGTTTGCCCGGAAGCCATGCGTATTTGCGCCACTTGGCCTTCCGCAGCATTGTTCAGCGCCTTGCCTTCCGAACTGACAGAAAATCCCGGGCCTGCCGAAATGACACGGACCGTCTGCCCTTGCCGGATGACCAGCGGCGCAAGCAGTTGGTCGGCCCGCAACGGTTGGCCGGCCCCCAGCGAGTTGCGCAGGGTCTTGCCGATCACCGTTTGCGGGTCGCCGATGATGCCGGCCGGCAGGGTGGTCAGATCGCCGCTGACCACGACGATGTCGGCGGCGGTAAGGGCCTGGCCTGCGACCAGCGGGCGCGCCGTGGTCAGGTAATTGCCGGTGATCGAGATTTGCACGGGAACCAGCACGCTCCAGATGGCCGGCCCCAGGCAGCGCACGCCAACGTGGGTCTTGCCGCTCAGGCGCGAGCCGGGTGGCGCAAAGGCTTCGTGCGCCGTACAAGCCGGCAGGCGGGCGACATCGAGGCTGCCCATCTTGATCTGCACCTTGCCGGGCATGCCCTGCGTCTGCTGGCACACGAAACGCTCGGCGGTGTCGAGCACGACATCGGTTTCCGCTGCCGGCGCCGCGGTAGCGGCGAACAGGCAGAGCAGGCAGGCAAGGAGGCGCATCGTCATCCGTACATTTTGCCTGAGCTGGCGGGCTGCGTCATGGTTTCCGGCAAGTTTTGCCGACCGGCTTGCCGGGGCGGCGCCGGAACTGGTGTCAAAAACGGTGGCATGGAATGTGCATTGAGCCAGTCGATCATTTGGAGTCAAAACATGGCAACCCTCGCACAAAATCTTTCCGCTATTAGCCAGGCGATGAATCTGCGCAGCCAGCGCCATCAGATTCTGGCCTCCAATATTGCCAACGCCGATACGCCACATTACAAGGCACGGGATTTCGATTTCCAGGCTGCCATGCAGAACGCCATGGCGGGGCGCATGGAGGCTGGCGGCATCGCGCTGGCCCAGACCGCGGCCGGCCATATTGCCGGCGGCTCGACCAGCGGAGCGGCGAACGTCCAGTATCGCAAGGAAACGCAGTCGGCAGTCGATGGCAACACGGTGGATATGGATGTCGAGCGGGCGCAGATTGCCGAGAACGCCATGCAGTACCAGATACTGACGCAGTTGATCGGCGACAAGTTCAAGGGCCTGCGCAGCGCCCTGGCATCGACTTCGGGCTAAGGAGCGGCTAGATGAGCTTATTCAATGTCTTCCAGGTCGCATCGAGCGCGATGACCGCGCAGTCGATGCGCCTCAATGCGGTGGCCTCCAACCTGGCCAACGCCGACAGCATCGTATCGTCGGACGGCAAGCCCTACCGCGCCAAGCAGGTGGTCTTCGAGGCGACCCCGATGGGCCAGTCCGGCGACCTGGCCAAGGGCGTCCGGGTGCGCCAGGTGGTCGACGACGCCTCGCCGCTGCGCATGGTCTACGACCCGAAGAACCCGGCCGCCGACGAGAAAGGCTATGTCGCCTTCCCCAACGTCAATGTGGTCGAGGAAATGACCAACATGATTTCTGCCTCGCGGTCCTACCAGACCAACGTCGAGGTGATGAATACCGCCAAGACCATGATGCTGCGTACCTTGCAGATCGGGCAGGGCTGATAACCGGAGAGTGTGATGGCCACCAGCGTAAACAACAATACAGCGACGAGCGCGGCAGACCTGTTTGCCAAGATCAACGGCAGCAGCAATACCCAGCAGACGACCACCAGCACGACGGCGGACATGGAAAACCGCTTCCTGACGCTGCTGATGACCCAGATCAAGAACCAGGATCCGCTCAACCCGATGGACAACGCGGCAGTGACGACGCAGCTCGCCCAGTTGAACACGGTCAACGGCATCGAGAAACTGAATTCCACGCTGTCGCAACTGCTGGCCGGCTACAACGAGGCGCAGGGCATGCAGGCGGCAGGCATCATCGGTAAAAATGTGATGGTGGCCGGCAATTCCTTGCCGCTCGCCGGCGGCAAGGCCTACGGCGGTGCTTCCCTCGATGCCGCCGCCGACAAGGTGACGCTGAGCATCAAGGACGCCGCCGGCAAGGTGGTGCAGACCCAGGAACTGGGCGCCAACGATGCCGGCATCCTCTATTTCTCGTGGGATGGCAAGGACAGCACCGGTGCCCAGTTGAAGGACGGCAACTACACCTTCTCCGTCGAGGCCAGCGCCAGCGGCAAGACGGTGAGCTCGACGGCCATGAAGATTGGCACGGTTTCTGCTGTTACCCGGAGCAAAGACGGCTTCATCCTCGATTTGGGAGCCTTGGGCGACGTGGCCTTCAAGGACGTCCAGCAAATTCTGTAAGGGGTAGTTAAATGGCATTCCAACAAGCACTGAGCGGTTTGAACGTAGCCTCCAAGGCCATCGATTCGACCAGCCATAACATCGCCAACTCGAGTACCGTCGGCTACAAGGCTTCGGTGGCCCATTTCGGCGACGTCTATGCCGCCTCGCTGGCCGGCGCCGGCGCCAGCCAGATCGGTATCGGCGTCAACCTCGCCGCCATCCAGCAGCAATTCACGCAAGGCAACATCACGGCGACCAGCAACCCGCTCGATATTTCGATCAACGGGGCCGGTTTTTTCCGGATGGACAACGGCGGCGCGACCACCTTTACCCGCAACGGTCAGTTCCATCTGGACAAGAACGGCTACATCGTCAATGACCAGAGCATGAAGCTGACCGGCTACGCAGCGCAGTCGGGCATCATCGTGCCGACGACCCCGGCCCCCTTGCAGATTTCCGCTTCCGACCTGGCGCCGCAAGCCACGGGCTACAACTCGAGCAGCAGCTTCAATGGCATCAAGGCCAACCTGAACCTCGACTCACGTCAGACCGTCCCGACCTCGGCCTGGGTGGACGGCGGTGCCGCCGGCTCCACGACGGCGTTTACGCCCGATCCGCAGACCTACAACTACTCCACTGCCTTGTCGATGTACGACTCGCTGGGCAACGCCCACACCATGACCTTCTATTTCCGCAAGACGGCAGTGGCCGGTCAGTGGGCGGTCTATTCCAACGTCGATGGCACGACCAACCTGAACAACGGCGCCGCTGGCCCGATCGGCACGCTGACCTTCGGCACCAACGGTCAGCTGACCGCCGGCTCGCCGATGAACGTCACGGTCAACATGACCAACGTCCTGGCCAGCCAGAGCATCGTCAACGGGGCGCAGGCGACGCAGACCTTCCCGATTGACTTTACCGGCACCACCCAGTTCGGCAGCGCCTTCGGCACCAATCGCCTGGAACAGGACGGTTATGCCGCCGGACATCTGATCGGCCTGTCGGTCGGTAACGATGGCGTCATTCAAGGCCGCTACAGCAATGGCCAGACCTTTGCCCAAGGGCAGGTCGTCCTCGCCAACTTCACCAATCCCAATGGCTTGCAGGCACAGGGCAACAACCAATGGACGGAAACCTCGGTGTCCGGGCCGGCGCTGGTCGGCGCCCCGAATACCTCCAACCTCGGGGTGCTGTCGTCTTCCTCGATCGAGGAGTCCAACGTCGACCTGACGGCCGAGCTGGTCAACCTGATCACCCAGCAGCGCAATTACCAGGCCAATGCCCAGTCGATCAAGACGCAGGACCAGGTCATGCAGACCCTGGTGAACCTGCGCTAAGTGACGGACTGAGTCGCTGACATGGATCGCCTGATCTATACCGCCATGACCGGCGCCAAGCATGTTTTCATGCAGCAGGCCGGCACGGCGAACAATCTGGCCAATGCCAGCACCATCGGCTTCAAGGCGCAGGAACATCGCTTCCGCGCCGTGCCGGTGCTCGGCGAGGGCATGCCGACCCGCGCCTTCGTGGTCGATGCGTCGGTCAGCGACGTGATGGACGAAGGGCCGTTGATGTTCACCGGCCGCAATCTCGATGTCGCGGTCCAGGGCCGCGGCTGGCTGGCCGTCCAGATGCCGGACGGCAGCGAGGCCTACACGCGGGCCGGCAGCCTGGATGTCGATGTCACCGGCCTGCTGCAGACCAAAAGCGGCTATCCGGTGGCCGGTGACGGCGGGCCGATCAATATTCCGCCCGACAACACCATCGAAATCGCGCCGGACGGCACGGTTTCGGTAGTGCCGACCTTCGGCACGCCGAACAACGCCAACGCCATCGGCCGCCTCAAGCTAGTCAATCCGCCGGAAGCCGACATGGTGCGCGGCGCCGATGGCCTGTTCCGCCTGCGCAACAACCAGCCGGCGGAGGCCGATGCCAATGTCAAAGTGGCTTCGGGCACGCTGGAGGGCAGCAATGTCAATGTGACCGACGCGATGGTCAACCTGATCAGCCTGTCGCGCCAGTTCGAAATGCAAATCAAGATGCTGCAGACGGCCGACACCAATGCCCAGCGTGCCGATCAGTTGCTGTCCCTGAATTCCTGATAGGACCTGAATCATGATCCGTTCCCTGTGGATTGCCCGTACCGGCCTCGATGCCCAGCAGACCCAACTCGACGTCATCTCCAACAACCTGGCCAACGTCAGCACCAACGGCTTCAAGCGTTCGCGGGCCGTGTTCGAGGACCTGCTGTACCAGACCCTGCGCCAACCGGGGGCCCAGTCGTCGCAGCAGACGCAGGTGCCGGCCGGCCTGCAGCTCGGTACCGGCGTGCGGCCGGTGTCGACCGCCCACGTCTTCACCCAGGGCAACCTGCAGAAAACCGACAACACGCTGGATATCGCGGTGCAGGGCAACGGCTTCTTCCAGGTCCTGCTGCCGGACGGCACGACCGGCTACACCCGCGACGGCTCCTTCCAGAAGGACAACCAAGGGCAGATCGTCACCTCCGATGGCTACCCGCTGCAGCCGAACATCACCATTCCGGCCAACGCGCTGAGCGTGTCGATCGGTACCGACGGCACGGTGACGGTGACCCAGCCGGGCAGTGCCGCGTCGACGCAGATCGGCAGCATCCAGCTGGCCACCTTCATCAACCCGGCCGGCCTGCAGAGCATGGGCCAGAACCTGTTCCAGGAAACCGCGGCGAGCGGCACGCCGACGCCCAATACCCCGGGGACGAACGGCGCCGGCATCGTCAATCAGGGCTATGTCGAAACGTCCAACGTCAACGTGGCGGAAGAACTGGTCACCATGATCCAGACCCAGCGCGCCTACGAACTGAATTCCAAGGTGGTGTCGACCTCGGATGCCATGCTCGGCCGCCTGACACAGCTGTGAGGTGATGTCATGAAACGCCTCCTCCTGCTTGCACTGGTCCTCGCCGCCGGCTGTTCGACCGTGCCGCCGACCAATGTGCACCAGCCGATGAGCGCGCGGCCGTCGCCGCGTTTCGAGACACCGGCCGGCAATGGTTCGATTTACCAGGCCTCGAGCAGCCGGCCCCTGTTCGAGGACCGTCGTGCCCGCTTCGTCGGCGACATCATCACGGTCAAGATTACCGAGAGCACGACCGCCTCGACCAAATCGAACAACAAGCTGGACAAGTCGAATACGGCCAGCGCGTCGGTAACCGGCCTCAGCAAGCTGCCGGGCAAGGGTCTGGTCGGCCTCGACCTCGGTGCCGAAAGCGCCAATGCCTTCAGCGGCAAGGGCGAAGCGGCCAACAACAACATCTTCACCGGCAACATGACGGTGACGGTGATCGACGTGATGCCCAACGGCAACCTGCTGGTTTCCGGCGAGAAGCAGGTGGCGATCGGCAGCGAGCAGGAGTTTGTCCGCATTTCCGGGGTCATCAATCCGAGCTTCGTCGATGCCTTCAATACGGTCGAATCGTCACGCATCGCCGACGCCCGCTTCGAATACAAATCTTCCGGCCAGCTGGCGGATGGCCAGGTCATGGGGTGGCTGGCACGCTTCTTCCTTAATGTGATGCCGTTCTAGGGAAAATCTCGCGGAGGCGCATCATGAAGACTAAAAGCGGCAATCTGTTCCGGCAGACGGCAATTCTGGCCGCCTGTCTGCTGCCGCTGTGGTGCCAGCCGGCACGAGCGGACCGCATCAAGGATCTGGCCAGCATCCAGGGGGTGCGCAACAACCAGCTGATCGGCTACGGCCTGGTCGTCGGTCTCGACAACACCGGCGACCAGACGACGCAGACGCCGTTCACCACCCAGGCCATCGCCAACATGCTGTCGCAGCTGGGGGTCAATTTGACCCAGGACCAGACGCAGAAGCTGCAGCTCAAGAACGTCGCCGCCGTCATGGTGACCGCCAACCTGCCGCCCTTCTCGCGGCCGGGGCAGACCATCGACGTGACGGTGTCGTCGATGGGTAATGCCAAGAGCCTGCGCGGCGGCACGCTGCTGATGACCCAGTTGAAGGGCGCCGACGGGCAGGTCTATGCCGTAGCCCAGGGTAACGTCCTGGTCGGTGGGGCCGGCGCTTCCGCCGGCGGTTCCAAGGTTACGGTCAATCACTTGTCGGCCGGGCGGATTCCGGCCGGCGCCAGCGTCGAGCGGGCGGTGCCGACGGCGGTCGGGCAGGGCGGGGCGATCTTTTACGAACTGTCGAGTGCGGACTTCGGTACGGCGCAGAAAGTGGTCGATGCCATCAACCGCAACATGGGCCAGGGTACGGCGCAGGCCATCGACGGCCGGCGCATCGCGGTACGGGCGCCGGAAGACAGCGATACCCGGGTCGCCTTCCTCGGCCGCATCGAGAATATCGATGTCCAGCCGGTGGCCGGCATGGCCAAGGTGATCGTCAATCCGCGCACCGGCTCGGTGGTGATGAACCAGAAGGTGACCCTGGAAGCCTGTGCCGTCGCCCACGGCAGCCTGTCGGTGGTGGTCGATGCCGGCCAGCCGCAGTTCGGGCAGGGCACCGACATCCAGGTCAAGCAGGACAACGGCAGCCTGCTGAGCGTCAAGGCCGGTGCCAACCTGGCTGACGTGGTCAAGGCGCTCAATGCCCTCGGTGCCAATCCGCTCGATCTGCTGGCCATCCTGCAGGCGATGAAGGCGGCCGGGGCCTTGCGCGCCGATCTCGAAATCATCTGAAGCCGGCCAGACCATGAAAATCCAGAATACGCCGAACCGGGCGGCATTCGACGTCCAGTCGGCCCAGGATGTACGCGGCCAGTTCGCCAAGAATCCGCAGGAAGGCCTGAAGGCGGCGGCGCAGCAGTTCGAGACCATGTTCCTGCAGATGGTCATGAAAAGCATGCGCGACACCGTGCCCGACGACGGCATGCTCAACAGCGAGCAGTCGAAGTTCTATACCAGCCTGCTCGACCAGCAGATGGCGCTGAACCTGTCGACCAGCGGCAAGGGCGTCGGCTTCGCCAAATTGATCGAGCAGCAGCTCGGGCGCTCGCTGACGCC
>DATGXM010000537.1:0-2316 GCA_035298985.1 Azonexus sp.
CGAGGACCGGCGCCCCGGTGCGCGCCTCGGCCTCGGCGGCCAGCCCGGTCGACAGCGGCGCGGTGGCCGAGAGCAGGATGTCGATGGCCGGCAACTCGATGCCGGATGCGAGCAGGGCCGACAGGTGGAAGGGCGTGGTGACCAGCAGGCGGGGTTGCGGCACGGTGGCCAGGGCAGCGGCGATGTCCTGCGGGTAGAACGGCTTGCCGGCCCAGAAGGCGCAACCGCCGTGCAGGGCGAGCAGGAAGGTCGACTCGAAGCCGTAGCTGTGCTGTACCGGGACCGTGCCGACCAGGATGTGCGGCCGGGCGTCCAGCCCGAGCGCGACGGCCTCGGCCTGGCCGTTGCGGACCAGTTTGCCCCAGGTCTTGCGCTGCGCCTGCGGCAGCCCGGTCGAACCGGAGGTGAACAGGATGGCGGCTGGATGCTCGGCCGGAATGTGCGGGATGGCCGTATCGGGAGCCGATTTCCGGGTGCCGTCCAACTCGGGGAAATCGAAGCGCGGCAGATCCTGGGTATCGACCTCTCCGTCGCACAGGGCGACCAAGTGCGGATAGTCGTCGTGCAGGCGGCGGAAGGTTTCCGGCGATTGCGACGACGGTTGCAGGCTGGTCATGCCACGCAGCAGGCCGGCGGCGAATCCGACCGCGAAGCGGTAGCGGTCGTGACACAGGTTGAGCAGGTAGCCGGCGGCCGGCAGCTGCTCGGCCAGGGCGTGCACGTCGGCCAGGTAGGTGCCGACGCTGACCGGGCCGGCCGGGCGCCACGCGAAGATGGCGGCCAGGTCGCCATGGGCGAGCAGCGGCAGGTTCTTCATGACGGATTGGCCGGCGGCGTCTGCTTGCCGTGCAGGCGATAGGCCCGGGCGACCTGGGCGATGCTCGGCCTTTCTTCGGGGGGCAGCGCGACCATGCGCCACAGGTGCTCGGCGACGAACATCCCGACGAGCAGCGGGAAGGACAGCAGGTTGGCGAAGACCGACCACGCCGACTGCGGTGCGAACAGCCACAGCATGGCCGAAATCAGTGCGTTGCCCAGGAAGAACAGCGTCCACGCCACGGTCGCCTGGCGGGTGTAGCGTCGTTTGCGTTCGGAAATCCGGCCGTTATAGACCGCCTTGGCCAGCTGGGTGATCAGCGCTTCGCCGCTGCCCAGCAGGCTGCGCCCGAACAGCGTGGCGAGCGCCAGGTTGGTGCCGAGGTGCTGAATAAAAAAGACCAGGGGAATGTTCTGGCGCAGGGTGGGCCACAGCCAGATCAGGCCGCCGAAGAGCAGCAGGTTGCCGCCGCCGGCGAGCAGCGGATGCTTGGAGCGCCAGAGCAACAGGCCGACCGCGGCGATGATCGGTGAGACGCCGAGCAGCACGGAAAGATCGGGCGAACTGTCGCCGGCGGTGCCGTAATGGGCGAGCAGCGCCCAGGCGACGAGGAAGACGACCACCGCCAGGCCGCGCAGCAGCTGGGCCAGGCGTGCGGTCATAGGCTGCGCTGGCTGGCGATGTAGGTGGTCAGGGCGCGCAGCGACGCGAAGATGCGGATGTTGTCTTCGTTGTCGGACTTGAGCTGCAGGCCGTAGCGCTTGGAAATGACCAGGGCAACTTCCAGCACGTCGATGGAATCGAGGCCCAGCCCGTCGCCGAACAGGGGGGCGTCGGCTTCGATTTCCTGCGGCGCCAGGTCGAGATTGAGGGCCGAAACGATCAGTTCGGCGACTTCCGGCAACAGGGCTTCAACGGCTTGCGACATGACGAAACTTCCGGGAATTTACGGGGCGACGGCGCGGAAAGCGAGAACCGCATTGCTGCCGCCAAAGGCGAAGGAATTGGACAGCGCGGCGCGCAAGGCCTGCTGGCGGCGCCCGGCGATGGCGACACCTCGCCCTACGCCTGCCGCCCCTTTGCCGCCGACCGCCGCGGCCTGGTGCTGGGCGAGGGCGGTGCCGCCCTGGTCCTCGAGGACTGGGAGCATGCCGTCGCCCGTGGCGCCCGCATCCACGGCGAAATGGTCGGCTACGGCACGAGCTGTGACCACAGCCACCTGGTCCGTCCGGAAGTCGAAGGCCAGGTGCGCGCCCTGAAGCTGACCCTGGCCGATGCCGGCCTGACGGCGGACGACATCGACTACATCAACGCCCACGGCACGGCCACGTCCGAAGGCGATCCGGTCGAGGTCGGCGCCCTGAAGGCGGTGTTCGGCGAGCGCGCCGACCAACTGCCGGTCAGCGCCACCAAGTCCATGCACGGCCACCTGCTCGGCGCCGCCGGTGCCATCGAGGCCATCGCCACGGTGCTCGCCCTGCGCGAGCAGGTCGTTCCGC
>DATGXM010000538.1:0-6636 GCA_035298985.1 Azonexus sp.
GTCCGGCCAGGCCGACCATGACGGTGCTGTCGCTCAAGGCTGTCAGCTTGACCTTGGAGCGCAATACGAACATCTGCAAACGCTTCTGGCTGGCTTCCTGCAGGTCGGCTGAGAGGGCCAGCAGGTAGCGGTCTTTCTGGCGCCAGGCGAGGAAGCTGGCCTGCATGCGTCCCTTGGCCGTACACCAGCCGGCATGCTGGACCTGGTTTTCACCCAGATGATTGATGTCGCTGGTGAACTGGCTGTGCAGGAAAGCCTTGGCGTCTTCGCCGGTCGCTTCGATCAGGGCCAGGTGGGTCAACGGAACGACAACGGTTTGCTGTCGGGCAGCCTGCAATTCCCCGGCGGCATCGCCGAAGTTGAGAAGTTCGGTCGAATCGCCGTCGAAATGGGCTTGGGTTGATTCGAGAAAGCTGCGCCAGTGGGGATTCATGGGGGCTCCAGAGGGGGTTTCGGATATTATATCGCTCGTTATAACGTGCTCGTTCCACACGGGCAAGACCTGCTTGCCGCCAACGAGTTCCCGTGCGCTTATTGATCAAGACTTTTCTCGCCGCCGTGTTGCTGGCCGTCATCGCTATTGGCGGTCTGTGGTGGTGGGCCAACCAGCCGCTGGCGCTGCGCAGTTCGCCTCTCGATTTTCGCATCGCCGCTGGCAGTAGCCTGCGCTCGGCGATCACCCAGATGCGGGAAGCCGGCGTCAAGGTCGAGCCGACGCTGCTTTCCTTGTTGGCGCGTGCCAGCAGGGCTGATACGGCGATCAAGGCAGGCAGCTATGCCCTGCATGAAGGAGCGACGCCGCGCCAGTTGATCGACAAGTTGCTCAAGGGCAAGGTTACCCAGGGCGAGTTGACGCTGGTCGAAGGCTGGACCTTTCGCCAATGGCGGGCCCGGCTCAACGGCCATCCAGATCTCAGGCACGATGCGCTGGGGCTTAGCGAGGCAGAGATAATCCAGCAGCTCGGGCTCGGCGTATCCTCGCTCGAAGGCCATCTCTTTCCGGATACTTATCTGTTCGACAAGCAGTCCAGCGATCTGGAACTGCTGGCACGCGCCTATCGGGCCATGCAGCGCAAGTTGGATGCCGAGTGGTCGCAACGGGCGGCAGGCTTGCCCTACAAGTCGCCGGAAGAGGCGCTGATCATGGCATCGATCATCGAAAAGGAGACCGGGCGGGAAGCCGATCGTCAGCTGGTGGCCGCCGTGTTCATCAATCGACTGCGTCAGGGCATGTTGCTGCAAACCGATCCGACGGTCATTTACGGGCTGGGTGACACGTTTGACGGCAATCTGCGCAAGCGGGACCTGCTCAGCGACACCCCGTACAATACCTATATGCGATTCGGCCTGCCGCCGACGCCGATCGCCATGCCGGGCCAGGCGTCGCTGAAGGCGGCGCTCAATCCGGCAGCCAGTGACGTGGTTTATTTCGTCGCCCGCGGCGACGGCAGCAGCGAATTTTCCCGGACGCTCGACGAGCACAACCGGGCTGTCAACAAATATCAGAGAGGTGGGAAGTGAAAGGCAAATTCATCACTTTCGAGGGCATCGACGGCGCCGGAAAAAGCAGCCACGTCGAATGGCTGGCCGAGACTTTGCGCCAACGTGGTCTGACCGTTCATGTGACGCGTGAGCCGGGTGGTACGGAATTGGGCGAAAAGCTGCGCGAGCTGCTGCTCAACGAACCGATGCACCTGGAAACGGAAACGCTGTTGATGTTCGCGGCGCGCCGTGAGCATCTGGCCCGTCTGATCGAACCGGCCCTGGCGCGCGGCGAATGGGTGGTCTGCGATCGTTTCAGCGATGCGACCTATGCCTACCAAGGCGGCGGGCGTGGCTTGGATCGCGCCAAATTCCTGGTCCTTGAGCATTGGGTGCATGAACACCTGCAACCGGACTTGACCCTGCTGTTCGATCTGCCGCTGGATGTCGCCCGGGAGCGCATCGTTCTGGCCAATCGCGTCCTGGATAAATTCGAGCAGGAACGGGCCGATTTCCATGAGCGCGTGCGTCAGGCGTACTTGGAGCGCGCCCATGTCAGCCCGGCAAGATTCCGGGTTATCGATGCCAATCGGTCGATTGACGATATTCGTAAACAACTTGAACAAATAATCAAAACTAATTGTTTATGAAGGTTATTTATCTTCACAAAAAGGTTTGGTCTGCCCTGCAGGGGCGGCGGGAGCGCTTGCCGCACTCGCTGTTGCTGGTCGGTCAGAAAGGGCTGGGGAAATTCGAACTGGCCCGCCATTTTGCCGCTAGCCTGCTCTGCGAATCGCCGCAAGGCGATGGTTTGGCATGCGGCAAATGCCTGGCCTGCAATTGGTACGAGCAGGGCAATCATCCGGATTTCCGCCTGTTGCAACCGGAAGCCTTGAGTGGCGACATTGAAGTCGAGGACGGCAAGAAAAAGCCGAGCCAGCAGATCACGATCGATCAGGTGCGCGGGCTCGACGATTTTTTCAACGTCGGTACGCACCGGGGCGGCCTGCGTATCGTCGTGGTCAATCCGACCGAGGCAATGAATCGAAGCACCGCGAATTCACTTCTCAAAACACTTGAAGAACCATCGCCAGGTACATTGTTTTTAATGGTTTCAAGCGAGCCAATGCGCTTGTTGCCGACCATCCGCAGCCGTTGCCAGATCGTTCCCGTTCCGGTGCCATCGGCAGGGCAGGCGGCCAAGGTGTTGGCCGAGCAGGGGCTGGCCCAACCGGAGCGCTGGCTGGCCCTGGCTGGCGGCTCTCCTGGCCTGGCTTTGGAATTGGCGCAATCCGGCCAGAGCGCCTGGCTGGAGTTGCTGGCTACGCGACTGGGGGCTGGCCGTTCGGTTGATCCATTGGCGACGGCGACCGAACTCGATAAGGCGGTCAAGGATAGCAAGGGCAAGCTGTTGCTGAAGCAGGTGGTCGAGGCACTGCAGAAATGGCTGGTTGATCTGACGCTGGCCCGGAATGGCCTGCCGGTGCGTTATTTTCTGCCGCAGCAAGCCACAATTTCAGGGCTGGCTGATATGATTCCGCCTGCGCGCCTGATACAGTCGTATCGAGCGGCAATAACCCGTCGCCAGGAGGCAGAGCAGCCGCTTAATGCGCGCCTCTTTCTGGAGAGCCTCTTGATGGACTATCGAGCCCTGTTTGCCAATCAACGATGAGTGAAGCAAAACCCGCTCCCCAGCGCCCAAGCGTTCTCTCGCTGAATATCAATTCCAAGTCTGCTCTTTATGCGGCGTTCATGCCGCATTTGAAATCCGGCGGTATTTTCATTCCCACCACGCGGGGTTACAAAATTGGCGACGAGGTGTTCATGCTGTTGTCGTTGATGGATGATCCTGCCAAGTTGCCGATTGCCGGCACCGTTGTCTGGGTAACGCCGGCCGGGGCACAGAATGGCCGCGCCCAGGGCATCGGCGTCCATTTCAACAACGACGAGAGCGGCCAGGAAGCGCGGCGCAAGATCGAAGGCCTGCTCGGTGGCGTCATGCAATCGGCACGCCCCACGCACACGCTCTGATTGGCCGGTATGCTGGTCGACTCCCATTGTCATCTCGATTTCCCTGATCTGGCCGGCCGCTTGCCTGAGGTTTTGCGGCGCATGCAGGAAAACCAGGTTGATCTGGCCGTCTGCATCGGCGTCAATCTGGATGATTTTCCCAAGGTTCTCGCGCTGGCCGATGCGCAGCCAAACTTGTACGCCACGGTGGGCGTGCATCCGGAATACACTGATGTCGATGAGCCGACCGAGAAGCGCCTCGTCGAACTGGCTGCCCATCCGAAAGTGATCGCTATCGGTGAAACCGGTCTCGATTACTACTGGCAGAAGGATAAGCCGGAGTGGCAGCGGGAACGTTTCCGCACGCATATCCGGGCCGCCAAAGTGTCTGGAAAGCCCTTGGTGGTGCATACCCGTGACTCGGCAGTCGATACCTTGCGTCTGCTGAAGGAGGAGGGGGCAGATGCGGTGGGCGGAGTCATGCATTGCTTCACGGAAAACTGGGAAATCGCCACCCAGGCCCTCGATCTGGGTTTCCATCTGTCATTTTCCGGCATCGTCACTTTCAAGAACGCGCTGATCGTCAAGGAAGTGGCGCAAAAGTGCCCGCTTGACCGCATGCTGGTCGAAACCGATGCCCCTTACCTGGCGCCGGTGCCTTATCGCGGAAAACAGAACGAACCGGCCTACGTTCGCCATGTAGCCGAAGAAATCGCCCGATTGCGTGCGCTGCCCTTCGAAAGCGTAGCGCGTGCGACGACCGACAATTTCCTCCGGCTGTTCAAGATACCTGCCATTGGCTGATCAAAATGAAGAAAACCCTGCTTAGCGCCTTGCTGGCCCTGTCCTTCCCGCTTCTGGTCGGTGCTGCTACCTACGATGACTTGATCAACGGGGCAAAAATGGGCGACACGGGCACTATTTCGGAATTGGTGCGCAAGGGGGCTTCGGTCGATACCACCGATATCGATGGCAATACCTTGCTGATGCTGGCTGCTCGTGATGGTCACGCCGACCTCGTTTCTTACCTGATCGCCCAGCGTGCCAAACTCAATGCACGCAATTCGGCCGGCGATACCGCCTTGCGTCTGGCCGCTTTCAGAGGGCATCGGCAGGTGGTCGATACGCTGATCAAGGCCGGAGCGGCAGTTAATATGAGTGGCTGGACCCCTTTGGCCTATGCTGCCTTCGGCGGCCATCTTGATATCGCCAAGCGCCTTATTGAAGCCGGTGCCGATATCAATTCGCCCAGCGAGAATGGCACCACCCCGCTGATCGCGGCAGCGCGCAGTGGTCATGCCAATGTCGTCAAACTTCTTCTCGAAAAAAGAGCAGATACCAATCTCAAGCTGGATACCGGCGAGACGGCATTGGATGTTGCTATGAAGACCAACAATACCGATATCGCCACCATGCTCCGTCAGGCTGGCGCCATGTCCGGTCGCTCGGTGACGATCGAGGTCAGATAAGCGCCGCCCGGCGTGCTTCGCCGCTGTGGCGGCGCCTCCGTATTTAAGGATGCGGCCTTGAGATTTTCGGGCCACTCCGTTCCCCGCTAAGCGTTACCACCGTCTATCCCGGTTAGTGGTGAGGTCTCCCGCCCCTAGCGGACGATTGCATTGATGATGTCGATATCGCGCTCGTTCGTTCGTTTTCCACTGGAAGGCTGATATTTCTCGCTTTTGGCTACCCCTGGCGGGGTTGCGCTCTTGCGCTCGGGCTTTGTGATGCCATGGGCAGGTGCCGCCTTGGCATGGCTGGTGGTGGCCTGAGCCGGCCTCCGATATTCGGTGTCGGCCAAGCTTGCTGCGCCGCTTTCCGATGAGTTGGCTGCCGTTGAAGCAGGCATTTGCGTGACTGCCCTCGAAGTGTGCTCACCGTTGTCGCGAATCGTCGCGCTGAGGCCGGCTGAAGGCACCCTTGTCATGGGGTATGAGGTCTCCTGTTTAACCAGGCTGGTAGCGGTGGATGCTGTATTTTTCTGCGTTTCATCCGAGGTTGGCGAGGCCGGGCTAGAGAGATTCGTAGCGGTTTGATCTGGAGAGAAGGGCTGGAATTGCGTCATGGCCCAGTAACCGCCTCCGAGTACGAGCAGGGCCGTGCCGGCCAGAATGGCGGGTTTTCTGGCTGCGGATGGCTGCGCATGTATCTTGGCGTATTGGGGGTCCAGGTCTTGCAGGATGCTCATCGTGGTCCTTGGGTGTCGGTGCATTCAATATGCAAAACGGCTTAATGTTGCCGTGATTGAAATTTATTAAAATAATTATAAACAGACGGCGATAAGTTCATAAAAAAATTCATTCGTATTAAAATAGTACAAATGATTAATGCCGTGTTCTGCAGGCGCTCACCATTGCGGAATTCAAGGCTGTTTATGAGAGTTCTTCGTGGTCGCGGCTGCCGTTTTGGCATATTTCCTGATTGTTGTGTTTGGCGTTCTGCTGGTTGTCTTTCCGGGCTGCCGCGCGCGCGTGGCAGCCGCTTTGTCGGGGGTGTTCAATAGCGGGCTGCTGCCGCTTCTGCGCGCCGGGGGCAGGGTTTCTTCCGGATTCCTGAGCTTCAACCAATCTGTAAGGCATTCGGTCGGGGGGGGCGGGCGCTTCATTTCGGCCAATCCGCTGCTTGCGGGAGGTGCCTTGCTGCTGGTGCTTGCCCCGACGCTGATGGCCCTCGCCATCCATACCCCGGCCGTCTTCGATTTTTCCGACGATGCCCGCCTTATCGATCGGCAAATTTCCGTGCTGCTGGAGGGTGAGCAGCTTGTTCCGCCTCCGCCTTTGCCGCCGGAGGTATTCACCACCCAGGAAGTGGAGCAGGTTCGGCCGGATGTCGGTCATGCCAGCCGGAACTGGAGTTTGCTGGACCAGGAGTTTACCCAGCGTCTTCTGGTTGTTTTCAAGCTGATGAAGGAGCGCCACGGCTACGACATGGTTCTGGTCGAGGGCTATCGCAGTCCGGAGCGGCAAGCCCGTCTGTACGAACAGGGTTCGCACGTGACGCAGGCGGGGGCCAACATGAGCTATCACCAGTATGGCCTGGCGGCGGATTCGGCATTTTTCCGGGATGGAAAGCTGGTCATTTCCGAGCGCGATCCCTGGGCCATGCGCGGGTATCAGCTATACGGCGAAATCGCCCAGCAGGTCG
>DATGXM010000539.1:0-5317 GCA_035298985.1 Azonexus sp.
TGAAAAGGCAGCTTGGTCGACATCAGCACCAGTACCGCGCTGTCGCTGCGGAAGGCGCCATCGTGGAATACCCAGGTCCGCTCGAATTTCAGATCATCCCCGGCCGAGCCGCCGATCATCGGAATGGCGCCCAGACCATCCTGCAAGGCATGCGTGACGGGCTCCTCGCGCAATGATAGGCCATCGATCAACAGCAGCCCGAAGCTGTTCCGGGAATATCCTTCATGCGTGCGGGTTTCGAGCCGCTCGAGTAACTGCTCGGCGAAATCGCGTCCAGCGGCCATTTCGAAAGCGTGCAGGTTGTCGATAAACCCCGCCTCGGCAACAAAGGCGGAAGCCGAGAAACTCATTCCGGACAGGCTGTGCTCCTGGTAACCGGCCGGTCCGATTTCGCCCGCCGTGGTGCAGCCGACGACGGTGATGCCGGCAAAGCAGCGGTTCATTTCCTCGGCCAGGAGGCCAAGATCGTAATTGCTGGAGCAGAAAAACAGCACCAGGGCAGTCTCCGGCTGTATCACCTGCGCGTGGAACTCGGCGACAGCCTCCGCGGCGCCCTTGGCCACGGAATGTCCGGCTCGAATCTGTCCCGCTGCTCCCATTCTGCTCTCCTCATCCGCTGTTCAGCTGCCCTTCCGGCAACAGACTCAAAATCTACAGCAACGCCCCGAATAAGCCAACCAATGAGCCCTCGATATCGGCGTGCCAATGCTCATCGCCGATCCGGACGTCGTGACAATTGCATGAAAGGAAAAAAGCCCCGGCCGGTGTCCCGACAGGGGCTTTTTGCGGACGACGCCAGCAAGCGCCGCTTGTCGCGAATTACATCTCGACGGTTTCAGCGACCTCGACGAAAGCCGGGATCTGGTCGAAGTTCATGTAGCGATAGACATCAGCCGCCTTGGCATTGACCAGCTTGATCTGCTCCATGTACTCGGCAACCGTCACGATCCGGCCGGCCAGGGCGCACATGGCGGCCAGTTCGGCGGAGCCCAGGTAGACACGGGTGTCGATGCCCAGGCGGTTCGGGAAGTTACGGGTGGAGGTGGAGATCGCGGTGGAACCCTTGCGGATCTGTGCCTGGTTACCCATACACAGCGAGCAACCCGGCATTTCCATGCGGGCGCCGGACTTGCCGAGGACGCCGTAGTAGCCTTCTTCGGTCAGGATCAGCGCATCCATCTTGGTCGGCGGAGCGATCCACAGGCGGGTCGGGATGTCCGACTTGCCTTCCAGGACCTTGCCGGCGGCACGGAAGTGGCCGATGTTGGTCATGCAGGAGCCGATGAAGACTTCGTCGATCTTGTCGCCGGCGACTTCGGACAGCAGCTTGACGTCGTCCGGGTCGTTCGGGCAGGCCAGGATCGGCTCGGTGACTTCGGCCAGATCGATTTCGATCACGGCGGCGTACTGGGCGTTGGCGTCGGCCTTCAGCAGTTCGCCGTTCTTGATCCACTCTTCCATGGCGGCGATGCGGCGCTTCAGGGTGCGGGCATCCTGGTAGCCTTCGGCGATCATCCACTTCATCAGGGTGATGTTCGAACGCAGGTACTCGACGATCGGTTCCTTGTTCAGGGCGATCGCGCAGGCGGCGGCGGAGCGCTCGGCGGCAGCGTCGGAAAGTTCGAAGGCCTGTTCAACCTTCAGATCCGGCAGACCTTCGATTTCGAGGATGCGGCCGGAGAAGACGTTCTTCTTGCCCTTCTTCTCGACGGTCAGCAGACCGGCCTTGATGGCGTACAGCGGAATGGCGTTGACCAGGTCGCGCAGCGTGATGCCAGGTTGCATCTTGCCCTTGAAGCGGACCAGCACGGATTCCGGCATGTCCAGCGGCATGACGCCGGTGGCGGCCGCAAAGGCGACCAGACCGGAACCGGCCGGGAAGGAGATGCCGATCGGGAAGCGGGTGTGCGAGTCACCACCGGTACCAACGGTATCCGGCAGCAGCAGGCGGTTCAGCCAGGAGTGGATGACGCCGTCGCCCGGACGCAGCGCAACGCCGCCACGGGTGCTGATGAAGGACGGCAGTTCGCGGTGCATCTTGACGTCGACCAGCTTCGGATAAGCAGCGGTGTGGCAGAAGGACTGCATCACCATGTCGGCGGAGAAGCCCAGGCAAGCCAGGTCCTTCAGCTCGTCGCGGGTCATCGGGCCGGTGGTGTCTTGCGAACCCACGGTGGTCATCTTCGGCTCGCAGTAGGTGCCCGGCAGGATGCCGGCGACGCCGCAGGCCTTGCCTACCATCTTCTGGGCCAGCGAGTAGCCCTTGCCGTCGTCGGCCGGGTTATGCGGCAGACGGAACAGGGTGGATTGCGGCAGGCCCAGGAATTCGCGAGCCTTGGTGGTCAGGCCGCGACCGATGATCAGCGGAATACGGCCGCCAGCGCGGACTTCGTCGAGGATGACGAGGGTCTTGAGCTGGGATTCGGCGATGGTGGCGCCATTCTTGGTGGCGGTGACCTTGCCGGTGGCCTGGTCGACCTTCAGTTCGATCTCGTCGCCCATGTCCATCTGGCCGGCGTCGATTTCGATCGGCAGTGCGCCGGCATCTTCCATCGTGTTGAAGAAGATCGGAGCGATCTTGGAGCCGAGGCAGACGCCACCGAAACGCTTGTTCGGGACGAACGGGATGTCTTCGCCGGTGAACCACAGCACCGAGTTGGTGGCGGACTTGCGGGAAGAACCGGTACCGACCACGTCACCGACGTAGGCGATCAGGTTGCCCTTGGCAGCCAGCTTTTCCAGTTGCTTGATCGGGCCGCGGGTGCCCGGCTCGTCGGCTTCGATACCCGGACGCGGGTTCTTCAGCATGGCCAGCGCGTGCAGCGGGATGTCCGGACGCGACCAGGCATCCGGCGCCGGCGACAGGTCGTCGGTGTTGGTTTCGCCGGTGACCTTGAAGACGGTCAGCTTCTGCGAAGCCGGGACTTCCGGACGCGAGGTGAACCACTCGCCGTCGGCCCAGGATTGCATGACGGCCTTGGCGTTTGCGTTGCCGCCCTTGGCCAGCTCGGCGACGTCGTGGAAGTAATCGAAAACCAGCAAGGTCTTCTTCAGGCCTTCGGCGGCAGCGGCGCCGCACTCGGCGTCGGCCAGCAGGTCGATCAGCGGCTTGACGTTGTAGCCGCCGAGCATGGTGCCCAGCAGTTCGGTGGCCTTGACCTTGGAAATCAGCGCGCAGGCCTCTTCGCCCTTGGCGACCTTGGCCAGGAATTCGGCCTTGACCTTGGCGGCGTCGTCGACACCGGCCGGCACACGATAGGTGATCAGTTCAACCAGAGCGGCTTCTTCGCCAGCGGGAGGATTCTTCAGCAGGGCCACCAGTTCGGTGGTCTGTTGCTTGGACAGGGGCAGCGGGGGGATACCGAGGGCTGCACGCTCTGCAACGTGGGCGCGATAGGCTTCAAGCACGGCGACTTCCTTTCGTAAAGGGTTGCTCTGGGAAACGAATATTTTACGACAATGGCGGCGGCAGCATGGTTCGGCTTAGCGTCCCGAGGCCGGCTCGCAAGTCTTATATATTATATGTTATCTCGTCGCATTTGCCAGAGCTTGATGTGCACTTAAGCAGCAGCTTTGCTCAAAACTTGAGCAAGTCGGGGAAAGCACTGGCGGGACAAAGGGTTGCGACGTTTACCAAGAGTTTATCCACAGACTTACCCCGCTGAAACGGGGATAAAGAAGGTTTATCCATCTCCCCTGTGGCAGCTGTTGGGCCTCAGCATTCCCCACCCATCTAACGCCGCAGAGAATTTCCCAGCTTTTCACTCCCTCGCCGCGACACAAGCGGCGAAAAACACGCCTTCATCGCTCAGGAAGCGGCTTCGGGCAATTCGTCAAAATTTGACAAATGCGTGAAATAACTCACGTTGAATATGACGAAAGTAGTAGATAGTCGCCCCCTTGTATCAGATGCACCGCTCAATAACCAACAAGACGAGGGGCCTCAGATGAACAGCACAAGCATTGCACTTGCCTACGATTACGCAGCAACCGAGGCAGAAATCGAAACCCGGCCGGCAGGGGACGAAGCCCAGGTCGCCGACCTGATCGTTTCCTACCTGGAACAAATGGGGATCGAATACGTTTTCGGCGTTCCCGGCGGCGCCATCGAGCCGCTTTACAACGCTCTGGCGCGCAGCAGCCGGCGCGGCGGCCCGCGCCCCATCGTCGCCCGCCACGAAGCCGGCGCCGCCTTCATGGCCGACGGCTATGCCCGCGAGACCGGCAAGATCGGCGTCTGCTGCGCCACTTCCGGCCCGGGCGCGACCAACCTGATCACCGGCGTCGCCTGCGCCTTCGACAACGGCATCCCGATGCTGGTCATCACCGGCCAGCCGTCGCTGCCCTCCTTCGGCAAGCGCGCCCTGCAGGAATCGGCCTGTACCGGCGTCAACACGCTCGGCATGTTCCGCCACTGCACCCGCTACAACTCGCTGATTTCGCACCCCGAGCAGATCGAGTCGAAACTGATCACCGCCCTGCAACGGGCCGTGCGCGCGCCGCGCGGGCCGGTGCACCTGACCATTCCGCTGGACATCATGAAAAGCCCCAGCCCGGTCAGCAAGCCCTCCTACGACATCGCCAACAAGATCCGCCCGACCTCGCTACTCGATGCCGACGCCACCGACCAACTCGTGGACCTGCTCCAGCAATCGACCAATGTCCGCCTGCTGATCGGCGGCTGGTGCGGTGAGGCCGTCGGCTCCATCCTGCAGTTGGCGGTCCTGCGCGACATTCCTTTCGTCACCACCCCGGACGGCAAGGGTCTGGTCAGCCCCTACCATCCGCTATTCCGGGGCGTTTTCGGCTTTGCCGGCCACCCGTCGGCCAGCGCCCTGCTCAATGACGACAGCGTCGACCTGGTCCTCGCTGTCGGCACCAGCATGAACGAATGGACCAGCAGCGGCTGGAGCGACTCCCTGCTCAACAGCAAGCTGGTGCACATCGACGAATCGGCCGAACACCTGGCCCGCTCGCCAATGGCCCGGCTGCACGTGCGCGGCCGCCTGCTCAGCATTTTCGACCGTCTGATCGAGCGCAGCCACCGCGAAAGCAGCGACCCCGAATACCAGCGCCACCGCAACAGCCGCGAAACCCCGCTGCCCGTCACCAGCAACGAAGGCATGCTGGCCGAACCGGAGAAATACACCAGCCTGGCCAGCCCGATCACGCCGCAACGCCTGATGTACGACCTCGGCCGACTGTTCCCGCCGAGCACCCGCTTTCTCGCCGACGCCGGCAACAGCGTGGCGTGGTCCACCCATTACCTGAGCCCGGCCGACCGCCGGATCGGCGAGCGCCGCTTGAGCGGCGGCGG
>DATGXM010000540.1:0-5010 GCA_035298985.1 Azonexus sp.
CCTCCCCACCCGGAGCGTGCGGGAATATTACGCCGAAGTCTCCAACGGGCAAGCCCGGCGAAGTCACCGAAGAAGCCAAGCCGGAGACCCGTCTTTCGCCGGCCCTGTTCGATTTGACGACACTTCAGCGCGAAGCGAACGCTCGCTTCGGATTCTCAGCCAAGACTACCTTGTCGCTGGCCCAGGCCCTGTATGAAAAGCACAAGGTCCTGACCTACCCGCGTACCGATTCGCGCTGCCTGCCGGAAGACTACCTGCCGACGGTCAAGGAAACGCTGGCCGTGCTGACCGGCCAGGGCGCCGGCAAGGGCCACGACGAAGTGCTGCTGGCGCGCTACTCGCCCTTCGCCCACCAGATCCTGGCCCGCAACTGGGTGCTGCCCAACAAGCGCATCTTCAACAACGCCAAGATCAGCGACCACTTCGCCATCATCCCGACGCCGCAGGCGCCGAAGAGCCTGAACGAGATGGAACAGAAGCTGTACGACTTCGTTGTCCGCCGCTTCCTGTCCGTCTTCTTCCCGGCCGCCGAATTCCTGGTCACTACCCGCATCACCCGCGTCGAAGGTCACCCCTTCAAGACCGAGGGCAAGGTGCTGGTCAATCCGGGCTGGCTGGCCGTGCATGGCAAGGAAGGCCAGGAGGGCGACGAAGGCAACCTGGTCGCCGTTGAGCCCAAGGAAAAGGTCAAGACCGACGAGGTCATCGTCAAGGCCAATGCCACCAAGCCGCCGCCGCGCTACTCGGAAGCCACCCTGCTCTCCGCCATGGAAGGCGCCGGCAAGATGGTCGACGACGAGGAACTGAAAGCGGCGATGGCCGGCCGCGGCCTCGGCACCCCGGCCACCCGCGCCCAGATCATCGAAAACCTGCTCGGCGAGCAGTACATGCACCGCGAAGGCCGCGAGCTGATCCCGACCGCCAAGGCCTTCTCGCTGATGACGCTGCTCAACGGTCTGGGCATCAACGAACTGACCCAGCCGGAACTGACCGGCGACTGGGAATGGAAGCTCGGCCGCATCGAAAAGGGCGAATTCACGCGCGACGAGTTCATGCGCGAAATCGCCGAAATGACCCGCCACATGGTCGAGCGCGCCAAGCAGTACGAAGCCGACACCATCCCCGGCGATTTCGGCGTGCTGACCGCGCCTTGCCCCAAGTGCGGCGGCCAGATCCGCGAAACCTACAAGAAATTCCAGTGCGGCAGCTGCGACTACGCGCTGTGGAAGATCGTCGCCGGCCGCCAGTACGAACCGGCCGAGATCGAAACCCTGCTCACCGAAAAACAGGTCGGCCCGCTGACCGGTTTCCGCAACAAGATGGGCCGCAGTTTTGCCGCCGCCATCAAGCTGAACGACGACTTGCAGCCGGAATTCGATTTCGGCCAGGACAAGACTGGCGAAGACGGCGATGCCGAAGAGGTCGATTTCTCGGGCCAGGAAAGCCTGGGCAAATGCCCCAAGTGCGAGGGCAACGTATTCGAGCACGGCACGTCGTACGTCTGCGAAAAGTCGGTCGGTCCGAGCAAGACCTGCGATTTCCGCTCCGGCAAGATCATCCTGCAGCAGCCGATCGACGCGGTGCAGATGAAGAAGCTGCTGGCCGACGGCAAGACCGACCTGCTCAAGGAATTCGTCTCCAACCGCACGCGCCGCAAGTTCTCCGCCTATCTGGTGGTCCAGGCCGGCAAGGTCGGCTTCGAATTCGAAAAGAAGGTCGCCAAACCCAAGGCGCCGGCCAAGAAGAAAACCGAGACCTGAGCAACTTGCACACTACGGCCCGAAAGGGCCGTAGTGCATTGGGGGCCGGCCTTGTGCCAATGCCGATTGGCTGTAGAATCGATGGACCCAACGCTTGGAAGTTCCCAGCCTTCAAGGCATACCCATCGCCAGCGCGCCGCCCATGAACTCCATCGATATCTTTCCCTGGGACGACAATTTCAATACGGGATTGCCCCAGATCGATGAGCAGCACCGCAAGCTGGTGCAGCTGCTCAACATGCTGGCCGGCCACATTGCCTTCCAGAGCGCCAGCCCGCAGCTCGGCGCGGTGTTCGACCAACTGGCCGATTACGCGGCGCACCATTTCGCGACGGAAGAAACGATCTGGCAGCAGTTTTTGGCTGACGCGGAAAGCGCGCCCCAGCACCACGCAGCCCATCGTTCCTTCGTCCACCAGGTGCAGCGCATGCGCGCTGCCCTCGGTTCCCGGCCACAGGCCGAACTGGCCGAGGAAACCCTGGGCTTTCTGACTCGCTGGCTGGCTTCGCATATCCTCGAAGACGACCGCTACATGGCTCGCTGGGTGCTGGCATTGCAGGATGGGCTATCGCCGGAGGCCGCCAAGGCGCGCGCCAGGCAGGAAATGAGCGGCACCACGCGGGTACTGATCGACATCATCCTGGCGATCTATGCCAGCCTGTCGGCCAACACGCTGCACCTGATGCGCGAACTGGCCGAACACCGCCAGGCCAGGGAAGCGCTGGTCGTCGCCGACAAGCAGTGGCGCGATCTGGTGGCTTTCAACAATTCGCTGATCCTGACCATGATCGATGGCATCGCCGTCTATCAGTACATGGCCGAGCCGCCCTATACCCGGTTCTCGCTGTGGAATCCGGCCATGGTCGCGCTGACCGGCTACAGCCTGGCCGAGATGAACGAACTGGGCTGGTCGCAACTGCTCTACGCCGATCTGAGCATCCAGGAAAACACGCGGAACTGCATGGAAAAGCTGCGCCAGGGCGGCAAGCTGGATCATGACGAGTGGATCATCACGCGCAAGGATGGCGAGCAGCGAACGGTCGATATCTCGACCATGACCTTCGAACATCAGAGTGGCGAGCAGTACATCCTGGCCGTCATGCGCGACATCACCGAAGCCAAGCTCAGCCAGTCGGCACTCGAGGAATCGCGGAACCTGTTGCAGACCATCATCGATGCCACACCGCTGCGCGTTTTCTGGAAAGACCGCGACCTGCGCTACCTGGGGTGCAACCCGGTGTTCGCCCGGGATGCCGGCAAGAACCGTCCGGAAGAGATGATCGGCCACGACGACTACGAAATGAACTGGGCCAGCGAGGCGGAGCTGTATCGGGCCGACGACCGGCGGGTCATCGACGGCGGCGAGACCAAGCTGGCCTACGAAGAGCCGCAGACCACCCCGGATGGCAGTACGATCTGGGTGCGCACCTCCAAGGTGCCGCTGCGCCGGCGCGACGGGAAAATCATCGGCGTACTCGGCATCTACGACGACATCACCGAGCGCAAATCAGCCGTCGAGGCCCTGCAGGAAAGCGAGGAACGCCTGCGCCTGGCCCTGGGCGCCGCCAACCAGGCATGGTTCGACCTCGACCTGCGGACTGGCGCGATCCGGGTCAGCGAGCACTATGCGCGCATGATCGGCTACGACCCGGCCGACTTTACCAGCGATCTCGACAACTGGTTCGCGGCAGTGCACCCGGACGACATCGGCGAACTGCGCCGCCGCTTCGAACTCTGTATCGCGACCGGCGACGCGCAGTCCGTCGAATACCGGCGGAAGACCGGCGACGGCGGTTGGATCTGGCTGGAATCCATCGGCAAGATCGTCGCTCGCGATGGCCAGGGCCGGCCGCTGCGCATGATCGGCATCCACACCGACATTTCGGCCCGCAAGAAGGCTGACCAGGAACAGCACCGCCTGAACCGCGCCCTGCGCCTGCTCAGCGAATGCAACCTGGCCCTGGTGCGCAACGACGACGAGGCCACGCTGCTCGACGACATCTGCCGGCTGATCGTCGATTCCGGGGGCTATCTGATGGCCTGGGTCGGCTTTGCCGAGCACGATGCCGAAAAATCGGTCCGCCCGGTCGCCCAGTACGGCTGCACCGCCGGCTACCTCGATGGCATACGAATTTCCTGGGACGACAACGAAGAAGTGGGCCAGGGTCCCATCGGCATGGCCATCCGCAGCGGCCAGCCGGCTATCAATGCCGACCTGCAGAGCAATCCGCAAATGACGCCATGGCGCGACGCCGCCATGCTGCGCGGCTATCGTTCGTCCATTGCCCTGCCCTTGCGCGGCAACGACGAAATGCTGGGCGCGCTGAGCGTCTATGCGGCCGAAGCCGACGCCTTCGGCCGCGACGAGGTCGGGCTGTTGACCGAACTGGCCGCCAACCTGAGCTTCGGCATCCTCGCCCTGCGTACCCGCCACCAGCGCGAAATGGCGGTCGCCGCCAACCAGGCCAAGACCTCGTTCATCGCCAACATGTCGCACGAAATCCGCACCCCGCTCAATGCCATCAACGGCATGGTGCACCTGTTGCGCCGCTCGGGCGTCGGCACGCAGCAGGAAGCATGGCTGGACAAGATCGACTCGGCCGGTCAGCACCTGCTCGGCATTATCAACGACGTGCTCGACCTGTCGAAAATCGAGGCCGGCAAATTGATGCTAGAGGAGCAGGACGTCGACCTTGACCGTGTCATGCAGACGGCGGCAGCGATGGTGCAGGACAAAGCGCGCGCCAAGCACATCGACCTGCAGGTCGAAACCATGCATCCCGCCATCCTGCTGCTTGGCGACCCGACCCGGCTGCAGCAGGCGCTGCTCAACTATCTGTCGAACGCCGTCAAATTCACCGAAACCGGCAGCATCCGCTTGACGTGCGCAGTCCAGGAAAGCAGCGACCGCGACGTACTGCTCCGCTTCTCCGTCAGCGATACGGGCATTGGCATCGCTCCGGAAGTCATGCCGCGCCTGTTCACCGCCTTCGAGCAGGCCGACAATTCGACCACCCGCCAATACGGCGGCACCGGGCTCGGGCTGGCCATCACCCGGAAAATCGCCCAGCTGATGGAGGGGGATGCCGGCGCCGAAAGCGTAGCGGGTCGCGGCAGCAGCTTCTGGTTCACCGCCCGTCTGCAGCGCAGCGGGCCGGCCCGCCAGCAGCCGGCGGACACGCCCCCCCGGAATATCGACGCCATCCTGCGCCGGCAATTTGCCGGGCGACGCATCCTGCTCGTCGAGGAC
>DATGXM010000541.1:0-1621 GCA_035298985.1 Azonexus sp.
GTGGTCGAATCCTCCGCCGGCGACGCCACGCTGTTGGGCATGGCCATGGTCGCTGCCACCGCCGCCGGCCTTTACCACAGCCTGGACGCCGCCTGTATCGCCATGCAGCAAGGCGGCCGCGAACGCGCACCCGATGCCGCCGCCCGCCTGCATTTCGACAAGGACTACCGTATCTTCCTCGAAATGCTGCGCCAGCGTCAGGCCATCGACGCGATGGTTTAGACCCTGCGCGGTCGTGGGTTGGGAACGCGCAGCCTGACCACTGCATCATCAGCCTAGCCGCGCCCGGCAATCCCCGCTAAGGTCTTTTCCGGGAAGTCAAATTCGTGGCCTGAAGCGAGCGACCTGAACGCATGTCGATCAAAGCCGCCGTCTACCATCTGACGCACTACAAGTATGACCGCCCGGTCGTCCTCCAGCCCCAGATCATCCGGCTGCAGCCAGCGCCGCACTCCAAGACCAAGGTGCTGAGCTACTCGCTCAAGGTTTCGCCCTCGCAGCATTTCGTCAACGTGCAGCAGGATCCGTACGGCAATTTCCTCACCCGGTTCGTCTTCCCCGAGCCGGTGACCGAGCTCAAGATCGAAGTCGACCTCGTGGCCGACATGACGGTCTACAATCCCTTCGACTTCTTCGTCGAAGAGCGCGCCGAGACCTGGCCCTTTCAGTATCCCGAAGACCTGCGTGACGACCTTTCGATCTACATGCAGCCCGAGCCGGCAGGTCCGCTGCTGCAGCAGTTCCTCGATCGCATCGACAAGTCGCCGACCAATACGGTCAACTTCGTCACGGCCCTCAACGCCTCCATCCAGCAGCACATCGCCTATATCGTGCGCATGGAAACCGGCGTCTGGACGCCCGAGGAGACGCTGGGCAATGCGAAGGGAAGCTGCCGCGACTCCAGCTGGCTGCTGGTCCAGACCCTGCGCCATCTCGGCTTCGCTGCGCGCTTTGTTTCCGGCTATCTCATCCAGCTCAAGCCGGATCTGGTTTCGCTCGACGGTCCGGCTGGCACCGACCATGATTTCACCGACCTGCATGCCTGGTGCGAAGTCTATCTGCCCGGCGCCGGCTGGGTTGGCCTTGACCCCACATCGGGCCTGCTGACCGGCGAGAGCCACGTTCCCCTCGCCGCCACGCCGCACTATCGCAACGCCGCGCCCATCTCCGGCTTTGCCTCCTATGCGGAGGTCGATTTCGCGTTCGACATGCGGGTGACGCGCGTCGCCGAGCACCCCCGCATCACCAAGCCCTTCTCCGACGAGAGCTGGGATGAGCTCAATGCGCTGGGCAAGCAGGTCGATAAGGTGTTGGCAGACAACGATGTCCGCCTCACCATGGGCGGCGAGCCGACCTTCGTGTCCATCGACGACTTTGAATCCGACGAGTGGAATACCGGCGCTGTCGGCCCCACCAAGCGCAAGCTGGCCGATGACCTGATCCGCCGCCTGCGCGAGCGTTTTGCTCCAAACGGCATGCTGCATTATGGCCAGGGCAAGTGGTATCCCGGCGAAACCCTGCCGCGCTGGACGTTCTCGCTCTATTGGCGGCTCGATGGCAAGCCGGTCTGGAGCGACGAGAAACTCATCGCCCGTGAAGGCATCAGGACCACGGCAACCCA
>DATGXM010000542.1:0-6656 GCA_035298985.1 Azonexus sp.
GTTGATCAACACGGTGAGCGGCACTGCTTCGGCATCCGGATAGCGTTCGCTGCGTTCGAAGCCGAAGATGACCACCTGCCGGCCGACGCCGATTTGCGGCGCCGCCAGGCCGACACCGCCGGCCGCCTGCATCGAATCGAACATGTCGGTTATGAGGTTGCGCAATTCCGGTGTGCCGAACGCGCTTACCGGTTCGGCCACCTGGAAGAGCAGCGGTTCGCCCATGCGCAGGATCGGTCTGGCAGCCATCGTGTGTCCTCGGAAGTTTGGTCAGGGGCAATGACACCACAAGATGGGCGGCACGACAAACCTGCGTCGAGGCATAAAAATATCGTCATTCGCGCCCTACCGGCCGGGCGGCGGTTGCCGCCAGTCTGGCTTGTGCAGAGCGCATCCGCGGTGCGCCGCTGCTCTCCCCCGACCGGCGCGCTTCGGCGAATCGATGGCCACGCTCGCGGGGCGCTCCCCTTCCCCAGCCTGGCGTCGCCAGCAGTAACGCCTCGTAGATCAAGGCTATAGCGTCGCCGAGCACTGGGCGCGGCAATGGGGCAGCGGTTCCTGATATCGGCGCGGCCGGCCACTTCAATGTCGATTCGGGGCGCGGTTCCTGGCCGCAAGGCCTGTGTCTTTCGAGCAATTGCAGGCGTCTCCGGCCATAGATGAAAAACTGATAAGCATTGAATAATTCTTTCGTTATCGTCCGGAAGACCGATCCCTACACTGCGCATATCAACTTTTTCGACAGGACTCCACCATGCGCAAGATCGTATTTTTCGCCGCCCTGACCCTCGCCTGCGGCTTGAGCAGCGCCATCGCCCAGACCACGCTGCTCAACGTCTCCTACGACCCGACCCGCGAGCTGTACAAGGATTTCAACGCCGCCTTCGCCAAGAACTGGCAAGCCAAGACCGGCCAGAATGTGCAGGTCCGCCAGTCGCACGGGGGCTCCGGCAAGCAGGCGATGTCAGTACGTGACGGCCTGGAGGCCGACGTCGTAACGCTGGCCCTCGGCTACGACATCGACGCCCTGGCCGAAAAAAAACTGATCCCGGCCGACTGGCAGAAACGCTTCCCGAATAATTCCTCGCCCTACACCTCGACCATCGTCTTCCTGGTACGCAAAGGAAACCCGAAAGGCATCAAGGACTGGGGCGACCTCGCCAAGCCGGGTGTCGCCGTCATCACCCCCAATCCGAAGACATCGGGCGGCGCCCGCTGGAACTACCTGGCGGCCTGGGCCTGGGCGCTCAAACAACCGGGCGGCAACGAGCAGAAGGCCAAGGAACTGGTCACCGCCATCTTCAAGAACGTGCCGGTACTCGATTCCGGCGCCCGCGGCTCGACCACCACCTTCGTCGAACGCGGCCTGGGCGATGTGCTGATCGCCTGGGAAAACGAGGCCATCCTGGCGGTCAACGAACTGGGCAAAGACAAGTTCGAAATCGTCGCACCCAGTCTGTCCATCCTGGCCGAACCGCCGGTCGCCGTGGTGGACAAGGTGGTCGAAAAGCGCGGCACGCGGCTGACGGCGCAGGCCTACCTCGACTACCTGTATTCGGAGGAAGGCCAGCAGATCGCCGCCAAGCACTACTACCGGCCCAGCAACGCCAAGGTGGCCGCCCAGTACGCCAAGCAGTTTCCGAAGCTGAAGCTGGTCACCATCGACGACACCTTCGGCGGCTGGCAGAAGGCGCAGAAGACCCATTTCGCCGACGGCGGGACTTTCGACCAGATCTACCTGAAGAAGTAATGGCCCGTCCCTTGAAAGATAAGGGTATCTGCGGTTTTACGCCGGAATCCGTGGAGGAATTTGTGGGTAGGGTATTGGCCCTACCTGCCATTCCTTTTCGGGTCGAGCTTGGCGCCAACGCAACGCTGCTCCCCTGTGCTCGCTTGCCTTGTTATCACGTACCGCGGCGTCATTGAAGCATATTGGAGTTAGTCGTCGCAGGCCTATCTCGGGTCGGGAAGAGCAAAACCGTTTTCTTCCCTGCCCATACCGGATAGTTCGAAATATCTAATTTCACTAATACCAAAGCCCAATTCTTGAGCACTGTATAAATTTCACTTATGGGACAAAGCTGTAGGACACCTGCCAAGCCGCTACCCCCAGACTTATCCACAACATTTGGGGATAAATGCCTCCTACCGTTTTGCAGGCGTAACTAAGCTGACCTCGCCGCCGGCTTATTTGTCTGACGCGTTCGCTCCTACTAGACTGGAAAGCTGCCCAACTGGGAAGCGCACCCCGCAAACTTGCTAGACAGGCTGGCTACCCACGCCATGCCCAAATGAATCCGATGACCCCCCTGCCCGACTTGCTTGAGGAAATCCATCGCTGCCAGCTCTGCGCCGAGCATCTGCCCCTCGGGGCCAGGCCGGTATTGCAGGCGGCGCCGGGTGCGAAAATCCTGGTCGCCTGCCAGGCGCCGGGCCGCAAGGTGCATGCGACAGGGATTCCATTCGATGATGCCAGCGGCGCTCGCCTGCGCGAATGGCTCGGCGTTTCGCCGGAAACCTTCTACGACCCGGCACGTATCGCCATCCTGCCGATGGGCTTTTGCTACCCTGGCACCGGCCGCTCAGGCGACCTGCCGCCGCGCCCGGTATGCGCCACCACCTGGCAGCAGCCCTTGCTGACCCATCTGAAAGATATCGAACTGACGTTGGTCATCGGCCAGTATGCGCTGGCCTATCACCTGCCCGGGAAGGGCTCGCTGACCGAGGCAGTGCGTCATTGGCGGGACGCCTGGCCGGAAATCCTGCCGCTGCCGCACCCCAGCCCGCGCAACAACATCTGGCTGAAACGCAACCCATGGTTTGCCCAGGAAGTTCTGCCCACCCTGCGCCAGCGCGTCGCCGAGCTGCTAGCCTGAAGCGGCGACAGCCGGCTCAACCTTCCTTGTTGCGCATGAAATCGGCCGTATTGAAGAAATTGTGCAGCAACACCTTGCGAATATCCTCGCTGAGGCCAACATCCTCCATCGCCAACGCCATGCAGGCGACCCACTGATCTCGCTCCTGAACACCGATGGCAAACGGCATGTGGCGGCCACGCAGGCGCGGGTGGCCGAATTTTTCGACAAAGAGATCAGGCCCACCCATCCAGCCGGACAGGAACATGAACAACTTGTCGCGCGAACCTTGCAGGCTTTCCGGGTGCATGGCGCGTAATTCCTTGAACTGAGGAACACTGTCCATCAGTTCGTAAAAGCGGTCGCACAGTTTGCCGACGGTGGCTTCGCCGCCAATTTTCTCGTAAGTGGTGGTGGTCGTGGTTTGTTCCATGCTTCTCTCCCTGATATTCAAGGCGTGCGTTTCTTGCGTGGCGCACTGCCTGGTTTGCCAAAACTGTTCCCGGTGCTACGGACACCGGACTTGGCGCAGGTCCGCTGCGGCGCAGCGCCAGCGCGAGGTGGGCGGCCGGTTGCTGCTGGGCGGGCATTCTGCCCCTCCTTCGCCTGCCGGGACACCATGGCTGCGGCTTTCAGGCCGGTGCCGGCCGGTTGCCAGGCCGGAATCAGTTGCTTCTTGCCATTGCCGATTAGGTCCGCACGCCCCATTTTCTTGAGCGCTTCGCGCAGCAGGGGCCAGTTTTCCGGATCGTGGTAGCGCAGGAAGGCCTTGTGCAACTTGCGTTGTGTGCCGCTGCGCACCGAACCGACGACTTCGCTGCCCTCGCGGTGCAGCTTCTTCAGCGGATTGCGCTCGGTGTGGTACATCGTCGTCGCCAGTGCCATGGGGGTCGGTACAAAGGCCTGCACCTGATCGAGGCGGAAGTTGTTTTTCTTCAGCCACAGCGCGAGGTTCAGCATATCCTCGTCCTGCGTTCCGGGGTGGGCGGCGATGAAGTACGGGATCAGGTACTGCTCCTTGCCGGCCTCGCGCGAGAAGCGGTCGAACAGCTGCTTGAAGCGGTCGTAGGCGCCGATGCCCGGCTTCATCATCTTGGAGAGCACGCCCTCCTCGGTGTGTTCCGGCGCGATCTTCAGGTAGCCGCCGACGTGATGGGTGACCAGTTCCTTGATGTACTCGGGCGAGCGCACCGCCAGGTCGTAGCGCAGGCCGGAGCCGATGGTGATGCGCTTGACGCCCTTAATGCTGCGCGCCCGGCGGTACAGCGAGATCAGGTGCGAGTGGTCGGTATTCATGTTCTCGCAGATGTCCGGATAGACACAGGACAGCCGGCGGCAGGCCGATTCGATCTTCTCATCCTTGCACTTGAGGTGATACATGTTGGCGGTCGGACCACCCAGGTCCGAGACGGTGCCGGTGAAACCCGGCGTCTTGTCGCGCATTTCCTCGATTTCGCGAATGACCGAGTCTTCCGAGCGGCTCTGGATGATGCGCCCCTCGTGCTCGGTAATCGAGCAGAAAGTACAGCCGCCGAAGCAGCCGCGCATGATATTGACCGAGAAGCGGATCATTTCCCACGCCGGGATCTTCGCGTCGCCGTAGCTCGGGTGCGGCCGCCGGGCGTAGGGTGCCTCGTAGACGCCGTCCAGTTCCTCGGTGCTCAGCGGAAAAGGCGGCGGATTGAGCCAGACGTCGCGCTCGCCGTGCGCCTGGCGCAGTGCGCGGGCGTTGCCCGGGTTGGATTCGAGGTGGAAGGTACGCGAGGCATGGGCGTAGAGCACCGGGTCAGCGACCACCTGTTCGTAGGACGGCAAGCGAACAACGGTATGGGCACGCTTGTCGCGGCGTACGGCAAGGCGCTGCTCGCGTGACAGCAGGCGGATCGGCTGGGCGCCATCGGCAGCGGCCGACGTCGCGCAGCCGCTGGCCTGCTTGCTGTCTTCCATGGCATAGGGGTCGCCATGCTTGACCAGCGGTCCCGGCGTATCGACTTCGGTCGAGTCCATTTCACCCCATTCGTCGGACGGCAGCCAGCCAGCTGGCACCATGAAGGCAGTACCGCGCAGGTCGCGGATATCGGTGATCTTCTCGCCCTTGGCCAGGCGGTGCGCAATCTCGACGATAGCCCGCTCGGCATTGCCGAACACCAGCAGGTCGGCCTTGGAGTCGGGCAGCACGGAACGGCGCACCTTGTCGGACCAGTAGTCGTAATGGGCGATGCGGCGCAAGCTGGCTTCGATGGAGCCGATCACGACCGGTACGCCGGAAAAGGCCTCGCGGCAGCGCTGCGCATAGACGGTCACGGCACGGTCCGGGCGCTTGTTCGGCTCGGCGTTCGGCGTGTAGGCGTCATCGGAGCGGATCTTGCGGTCCGCCGTGTAGCGGTTGATCATCGAATCCATGTTGCCGGCGGTGACGCCGAAGAACAGGTTCGGTTTGCCCAGCTTTTGGAAGGCAGCTGCGGAATGCCAGTCCGGCTGGCTGATGATGCCGACACGGAAACCCTGTGCCTCAAGCAGCCGGCCGATCAATGCCATGCCGAAGCTCGGATGGTCGATATAGGCATCGCCGGTAATCAGGATGATGTCGCAGGAATCCCAGCCCAGGGCGTCCATTTCGCTGCGCGACATGGGCAGGAAAGGCGCCGGCCCGAAACGGTGCGCCCAGAACTTGCGATAGCCAAAAAGCGGGCGCGCCGATTGGCCGGTAATCAACTGATTTGAACTCATACGCTATTTTACCTGAGTGAAACGACGGACACGGCATCGCCGCCGCACCCAGGCATTCGAACCTCCTGCACGATTTGCACACGCGAGGCCGGCGTCCTGATTATTGCCGTCAGTGGCGGCATAGACCACGTTATTGGCGAAGAGTTCTCACAGCATACTGGACGTCTTCCGGCACCGCAGGCGTTTCAGGCCCCTTGGCGCAGGGCCAGCAAGGGCGGCGTGGCGAGCAGGCGGCGGATGCCCAGCCAGCCGATAGCCACGGATAACAAGGCGCTGCCCAGTGCCGCAACCGGCAGCAGCCAGAAGCTGTAGTCAAGGTCGAGCTGGAAGACCTGCCGGCTGACGATGGTACCCAGTAGCAAGGCTCCACCCGCCGCAAACAGGCCGGCCAGGGCGCCGATGATGCCCAGCTCGACCATCATGGCCAGCCCCAGTTGCTGGCGCTGCGCACCCAGGGCGCGCATTACCCCCAGTTCGTAACGCCGCTCATCAAAGGCCGTCAGCAAGGCCGAGTAAAGCACGATGGCGCCGGCCAGCAGGGTGAACAGGAAGACGAACTGCACGGCCCCCGCCACCTGTCCGACGACGGTCTGCACCTGGCGAACCATCGCCTCGACATCGACCAGCGTCAGGTTGGAAAAACGTTTGACCAGCTCCGAAGCCGCTGCGGCATTCGCTGGTGGCAGGTGGAAGCTGGTGATGTAGCTGGCCGGCGCATCGTCGATGACACCGGGCGGCGCCAGGACGAAGAAATTGACCCGCATCGAGTCCCAGTCCAGCTTGCGCAGATTGGTGACGCGCAGCCTTTTCTCGACCCCGGCGACGACGAAGAGCAGTTCGTCGCCTATCTTGATGCCCAGGGTCTTGGCCAACCCTTCCTCGACCGAGGCCAAGCCCTGCCCCGCCTGCTCCGGCGCAAACCATTGCCCGGCCACGATGCGGTTGCCTTCCGGCTTGTCGGCGCGCCAGGACAGGTTGAACTCGCGCTCGATCAGCCTTTGCGCCCGTTCGTCCTCGGGATAGCTGGCCGGGCTGACCGTACGGCCGCCGATCTGCACCAGGCGGGCCCGC
>DATGXM010000543.1:0-2881 GCA_035298985.1 Azonexus sp.
GTGCAAGTACGGTTGCGCCCTGTCGCAACTGGCCGACATCAACGAAAACCTCGATGTCGCCGGCGTCGACGACCGGCCGAGCCGCAGCCTGAGCCGCCGCGCCTTGGCCGACGTGATCCAGCCGCGCGTCGAGGAGCTGTACGAGCTGATCCAGAACGAACTGCGCCGCGCCGGTTTCGAGGAAGTGCTGTCCTCCGGCATCGTGCTGACCGGCGGTGCCAGCGTCATGCCGGGCATGGTCGAACTGGGCGAGGAAATCTTCCACATGCCGGTTCGCCTCGGCAATCCGAAATACAACGGCAGCCTGGCCGACGTCGTGCAAAGCCCGCGCTTCTCGACGGCTTTCGGCCTGCTGCTCGAAGCGCAGGCCCAGCGCAAGCGCGGCCAGAAGATTCAGGAAAAGCAGGGCATCAAGGATGTCTTTTCCAGCATGAAAGATTGGTTCGTCAAGAACTTTTGATATTTGAATTTAAACGGTTTTTTCAGAGGAGGTAGTCATGTTTGAGATCATCGAGAAGGACGAGGAAGTGGGCACCATCATCAAAGTGTTCGGCGTCGGCGGCGCCGGCGGCAATGCCATCGAACACATGATCAACGAAGGCGTGAACGGCGTTGAGTTCATCGCCGCCAACACCGATGCGCAGGCCCTGAGCCGCAATGCCGCGTCGAGCAAGCTGTCGCTGGGCAAGAGCGGCCTGGGCGCCGGCGCCAAGCCGGAAAAGGGCCAGGAAGCCGCCCAGGCGCACCGCGACGAAATCCGCGCTTCGCTGGAAGGCGCCCACATGGCCTTCATCACCGCCGGCATGGGCGGTGGCACGGGTACCGGCGCCGCCCCGGTGGTCGCCGAAATCGCCCGCGAAATGGGCATCCTGACCGTCGGCGTGGTCACCAAGCCGTTCAGCTTCGAAGGCGGCAAGCGCATGAAGGCTGCCGAAGCCGGCATCGCCGAATTCTCCAAGCACGTCGATTCGCTGATCGTCATCCTCAACGACAAGCTGATGGAAGTCATGGGCGACGACGCCGATGTCGACGATTGCTTCAAGGCAGCCGACGATGTGCTGAAGAACGCGGTCGGCGGTATCGCCGAAATCATTACCTACCCGGGCCTGGTCAACGTCGACTTCGAAGACGTCCGCACGGTCATGGGTGAAATGGGCCGCGCCATGATGGGCTCCGCCGCCGCTGCCGGCGTCGATCGCGCCCGCATCGCCGCCGAGCAGGCCGTCGCCTCGCCGCTGCTCGAGGGCGTCAATCTGTCCGGTGCCAAGGGCGTTCTGGTGAACATCACCGCCGCCAAGGGCAACCTGAAGATGAAGGAAGTCAACGAAGTGATGAACACCGTCAAGGCCTTCGCTGCCGATGATGCCCATATCATCTTTGGTGCGGTTTACGACGAATTGATGGGCGATGCCTTGCGCGTCACCGTGGTCGCCACCGGCCTCGGCCAGGCTGCCGCCGCCGTGCGTAGCAAGCCGGAAGTGTTCACCCAGCCGGTGCTGGTCCAGGCCCAGGCCACCGGCACGCACGACGCCGTCGCCTTCGGCGCCGGTCCGTCCATCGACTACAACCAGATCGCCGACGTGCCGGCCGTGGTGCGTAAACGCAACGTTACCGTCGAAGCCCTGGCCAACAGTGGCGTTGACCGTTACGACATCCCGGCTTTCCTGCGCAAACAGGCGGATTAAAGCGTAACAAAAGCTTTCTCTGAAAAAGGGTGGTGACGGCTTGTGTTACAATCCGTCACCTTCCCCGATCATTCAAGCACTTAGCATGCTCAAGCAACGCACGCTCAAGACGGTTATTCGCGCCTCAGGTGTCGGCCTGCATGGCGGCGTCAAGGTCAACATGACCCTGCGCCCGGCAGCCCCGGATACCGGCATCGTCTTCCGTCGCGTCGATCTGCCCGAGCCGCTGGACATTCCGGCCAAGGCCGTCATGGTCGGCGATACGCGCATGTGCTCCTGTCTCGAAAAGGATGGGGTGAAGGTAGGTACCATCGAACACCTGATGTCGGCTCTCGCCGGGCTGGGCATCGACAACGCCTGGATCGATCTGGATGCGCCGGAAGTGCCCATTCTCGACGGTTCGGCCGCGCCTTTCGTTTTCCTGATCCAGTCCGCTGGCATCGAGGAACAGGAGGCGGCCAAGAAATTCATCCGCGTCACCCGGCCCATCGAGGTCAGGGATGGCGACAAGTGGGCGCGTTTCGTGCCCTACGACGGCTACAAGCTGGCTTTTTCCATCGTTTTCAATCACCCGGCCATCGACAAGTCGGCGCAGAAGGCTGAAATCGATTTCGCCGAGCAGTCCTATGTCCGCGAAGTGTCGCGTGCCCGTACCTTCGGCTTCATGCAGGAAGTCGAATACCTGCGTGAAAACGGCCTGGCGCTGGGCGGCGGTCTGGAAAACGCCATCGTTCTCGACGAATTCCGGGTGCTGAACCAGGACGGCCTGCGCTACGGCGACGAATTCGTGAAGCACAAGATTCTCGATGCGGTCGGCGACCTCTATCTGCTCGGCCATCCGCTGCTCGCCGCCTATTCGTCGCACAAGGGCGGCCATGCCCTGAACAACCAGTTGGCGCGCGCTCTGCTAGAACAGCAGGACGCCTGGGAATTCGCGACCTTCGACGAAGCTGAGCAGGCGCCGAGCGGCGTCACCCGCTGGCTGGCCCAGGCTGCCTAAAGATCCATGTGGCTGCTGCGTCTGCTGGCAGTCATCGTCGTGATCGCCATCGGCACCGGCCTGATGGTCTACGCTTTCACCGGTAATCGCAACTATCTGGCCTTCAGCTGGCGGCTCTTCCGCTACGCCGTCGTCTTCGCCCTGCTGATTTTTGCGCTGATGTTCGTCGAGCGCCTGGCCGTCATTCCGTTCTAGC
>DATGXM010000544.1:0-3193 GCA_035298985.1 Azonexus sp.
CTGCAAGTACCTGTCGCAAGGCCAGAAGCGCCGCGTCGCGCTGGCCCGCCTGGTCAAGGAACGCCGCCCGCTGTGGGTGCTCGACGAACCCTTCGTCGCCCTCGACGTCGCCGCCGTGGACTGGCTGGCCGGCATCATTTCCGGCCACCTGCAGCGCGGCGGCCTGGCCGTGATGACCACGCACCAGCTGGTCGGCATCGCCGCCGGCACCGTGCGCGAACTGAAGCTCAGTTGAGGTCGTTGCGATGCTGAAAATCATCCTGGCCGTCGTCGGCCGCGACCTCAAGCTGGCCATGCGCCGCCAGGCCGACATCGTCTCCGCCGTCTTCTTCTTCGTCATCGTGGTCAGCCTGTTCCCGCTCGGCATCGGCCCGGAAGCCGACCTGCTGCGCAAGCTGGCCCCCGGCGTGCTGTGGGTGGCTGCCCTGCTCGCCACCATGCTGTCGCTGCCCCGCCTGTTCGCCGACGACCATCGCGACGGCACCCTCGAACAGCTGGCCCTGGCGCCGCATCCGCTCGGCCTGGTCGTCACCGGCAAGGTGATCGCCCACTGGCTGGTATCCGGCCTGCCGCTGGCGCTGATCGCCCCGGTGCTCGGCATCCAGTTCGACCTGTCGAACGACGCGCTGCTCGTGCTGACCGGCGCCATCCTGCTCGGCACCCCGGCCCTGTCCGGCATCGGCGCCATCGGCGCGGCGCTGACGTTGGGCCTGCGCGGCGGCGGCGTGCTGCTGTCGCTGCTCGTTCTGCCCTTGTACATCCCGGTGCTAATATTCGGCGCTGGCGCGGTTGACGCGACGGTGTCCGGGCTCGGGGGGGAAGGACACCTGTCGTTGCTGGCCGCCATGACTTTCGCTTCACTCGGCTTCGCCCCCTGGGCCTCGGCCGCCGCCTTGAAGATCGCCCTCGAATGACTGATCGCTTCAATCTCTACAAATATGCCGCGCCTGCCACCTTCTACCCGCTGGCCGGCAAGCTGATTCCGTGGTTCGCCGCCGCCTCGGTCGTCTTCGGCCTGGCCGGGCTCTACCTCGGCATGCTGGTCGCCCCCACCGACTTCCAGCAGGGCGAGGGCTACCGCATCATCTTCATCCACGTCCCGGCGTCCTGGATGTCGATGTTCATCTACCTGGTCATGGCCTTCTGGGCCGCCATCGGGCTGGCCTTCAACACCCGGCTGTCGGGCATGATGGCCAGTGCCCTGGCCCCGACCGGCGCCCTGATGGCCTTCCTGTCGCTATGGACCGGCGCCCTGTGGGGCAAGCCGATGTGGGGCGCCTGGTGGGTGTGGGATGCCCGCCTGACCTCCGAACTGATCCTGCTCTTCCTGTACATCGGCTACATGGCGCTGACCGCCGCCATCGACGACCCGCGCCGCGCCGACAAGGCCGGCGGCCTGTTGCTGCTGGTCGGCGTGGTCAATGTCCCCATCATCTATTTCTCGGTCAAATGGTGGAACACCCTGCACCAGGGCTCCAGCGTCAACCTGACCAAGTCGTCGATGGCCACCACCATGCTCTACGGCATGCTGCTCATGGCCCTGTGCTTCTGGATGTATTCCATCGCCGTCGCCTTCATGCGTGTGCGCACCATCATGCTCGAACGCGAGCGGCACACCGACTGGGTCAAGGCCGAACTGGAAGGGGCCGCCCGATGATCTACTGGAACAGCCTGTCCGACTTCCTGGCCATGGGCGGCTATGGCCTGTACGTCTGGGGCTCCTTCGGCGTCAATGTGCTGATCATGGCCATTGAACCGATCGTCGTCGCCCGCAATCAAAATGCCACCAAGGCCCGTCTGAAGCGCCAGATCCGCGCAGAAAGCAGAAGCGGCGACTGATCTGGCTGGTACCATTCGGATGGTTTTCCCGATTTCGGGAAAGTCTCCCGTTATTGGTAGCGGGTTCAGATCGGTCCCGCCGGGCACATCAGCATAGCTGTCCGAAAATTCCTACTCCGCTGCGGCTTTCCAAAGCGGGGTCCGGAAGCGGGGGAACTTGGAACTGATCTTGCTTGAATGGGAATAATTCCATTTGGAGCGGATTCATGATTCCAGAGTTGGGGCACCTTGCCTTGATCGTTGCGTTGTTTGTGGCCGTGGTTCTCGGTGTGTTGCCGCTGGCCGGCGTCCTGTTGCGCAACAGTCGCCTGATGGCGCTGGCGCGTCCGGCTGCCTTCGCGCAGTTCGCCGCAGTGGCCTTTTCGTACGCCTGCCTCCTGCAAGCCTTCCTGAACAACGATTTCTCGGTGCGCTATGTCGCCGAGCATTCCAATACCCTGTTGCCGACCTTCTACAAGGTGGCGGCGGTGTGGGGCGGCCATGAAGGCTCGATGCTGCTGTGGGTTCTGATTCTCACCGTGTGGACTGTCGGCGTCGCCATTTTCAGCCGTCGCCTGCCCGATGACATGGTGACCACCGTGCTGTCGGTGATGGGCTTGATCGGCATCGGTTTTCTCGCCTTCCTGCTCTTCGCGTCCAACCCGTTCGAGCGCCTGCTGCCGGCCGTCGGCGAAGGGCGTGACCTGAATCCGCTGCTCCAGGATCCGGGCATGGCCTTCCATCCGCCCATGCTGTACATGGGCTACGTCGGCTTCTCGGTGGCCTTCGCCTTCTCCATCGCTGCGCTGATCTCCGGCAAGCTCGATGCGGCCTGGGCACGCTGGTCGCGGCCGTGGACCACGGTGGCCTGGGTGTTCCTGACCCTCGGTATCGCCCTCGGTTCGTGGTGGGCCTATTACGAGCTGGGCTGGGGCGGCTGGTGGTTCTGGGACCCGGTCGAGAACGCCTCCTTCATGCCCTGGCTGGTCGGCACCGCGCTGATGCATTCGCTGGCGGTGACCGAAAAGCGCGGCAGCTTCAAGAACTGGACCGTGCTGCTGGCGATCCTGGCCTTCTCGCTGTCGCTGCTGGGCACCTTCCTGGTCCGCTCGGGCGTGCTCTCGTCGGTGCACTCGTTCGCGAGCGATCCGGCGCGCGGCCTGTTCATCCTGGGCTTCCTCGTCATCGTGATCGGGTCGTCGCTGACGCTGTACGCCTGGCGCGCCCCCAGCGTCGGCCTGGGCGCGCGCTTCGGTCTGCTGTCGCGCGAAACCTTGCTGCTTCTGAACAACGTGCTGCTCGTCGCGGCGATGGGGGCGGTGTTCCTCAGCACGCTGTACCCGCTCGCGCTGGATGCGCTGGGCATGGGCAAGAT
>DATGXM010000545.1:0-3065 GCA_035298985.1 Azonexus sp.
TTCAGCGTGCCATGCACGGCGACCAGCGCATCGTGGGCGGCCAGCGCGGCGAACTTGTTGCTCGCGCTGGTGAAGGGCAGGCCGCAGTCGCCGGCGAGCACGGCCGCCACCCGGTTGCCGAAGTCGGCCGGCGTATTCAGCCCGGTGCCGACTGCCGTGCCGCCGATGGCCAGCGGGTACAGCACGGGCAGGGTGGCGGCGATCAGGGCGTGGGCCTGTTCGAGCTGAGCCGCGTAGCCGGAAAATTCGTCGCCGAGGGTGAGCGGCGTGGCGTCCTGCAGATGGGTGCGGCCGAGCTTGACGATGCCGGCGAAGGCCTGCGCCTTGCCGGCCAGCGTGGCGCGCAGGTCGGCAAGGGCGGGCAACAGTTGGCGGTTGATGTCGAGTGCGGCGGCGACGTGCATGGCGGTGGGGAAGACGTCATTCGACGATTGCCCGCGGTTGACCTCGTCGTTGGCCTCCAGCAGGCGCTGCTGTCCGCGCTCGCCGCCGAGCAGTTCGGAAGCGCGGTTGGCCAACACCTCGTTGAGATTCATGTTGGTCTGCGTGCCGGAGCCGGTTTGCCAGACGGCGAGCGGGAATTCGCCGTCATGCCTGCCGGCGAGGATTTCGCTGGCCGCCGTGGCCAGCGCTGAGGCCTTGTCCGCTGGCAGCAGACCGAGTTCGCCATTGACCCGGGCACAGGCGCGCTTGACCAGGGCCAGGGCATGAATCAGGTCGCGCGGCATGCGCTCGGTGGAGATGGCGAAATGTTCGAGCGAGCGCTGGGTCTGGGCGCCCCACAGATGGTCGGCGGGGACTTCTATGGTGCCGAAGCTGTCACGTTCGGGGCGCGTCGCGCCCGCTTGAGCGGCGTCGCTGGCAGTCGGGTAGTGGCGCATGGCGGGGCTCCTCGCGGTGATAGCCATACTTCACCATAGTCGCTGCCCCCGCCGCCGGCCATGGGGAATTTACCCCAGCCAGAGCTTGCGCCAGCCTTCGTGGCCAAGCTTTTCCAAGGTCTCGATATTGCGCTCGAAAATGTCGGCGGCGTCGGGGAAGGCCGCCACGGCGCGGTCGATGCTGCTTTCGCGGAGCAGGTGCAGCATCGGATAGGGGGCGCGATTGGTGTAGTTGGCGACGTCGTCCGGGTCGCTGCCGGCGAACTCGTACTGCGGATGCAGGCTGGCGATCTGGAAAACGCCGTCGTAACCGTTATTTCGGAGCAGCGCGTCGGCCTCGGCCAGGAAGAAGTGATAGTCGAGGAAGTCGGTCATCACCTGCGGGTGGATGAGCAGCGTGGTGTCGAGTTGCGCCGCCTCGGTGGCGGCGAGCAAGGCCAGCTCCTTCTCCAGTTCGGCCAGCAGTTCGTCGGCCGTCGTGGCAGCGCTCAAGGCGTAGCGCACCTGCTTCTTGACGAATACGCTCTTGGCGAAGGGGCACAGGTTGAGGCCGATGACGGCGCGTTCCAGCCACAACCGGGTGGCCGCCAGGACGGGTTCGCTGTCGGCGGCGGGGTAGGGGAACAGGACATCGGTCATGGCGGGGCTCGGGGCGGGGTTCGCGAAAAGGCGGTCAGGCCTGGGGGCGGCACCCGGTCGGCCTGGCCGCTCACGAAGCACGCCCAGGCCGGTGCGGTGCTGGATGCAGTGCGCAGTTTAGCAGTTCGCGGCGAGCCGCTTTTCGCCGCCCCCAAAGACAAAAGCCCCGGACGGAAGTCCGGGGCTTTGTGGCGTGAGCCGTGTTACTTGGTGACCGGGGCCGGTGCGGCGGCAGCCGGGGTGGCTGCAGGAGCCGTTTCGGTCTTGGCGCCCTTCTTGGCATGCTTTTCGTGCTTCTCGTGCTTTTCAGCGGCGGCGGGCTTCTCGCCCTTGGCTTCGGTCTTGGCGGCCTCGGCCTTCACCGGCTCGGCGGCCTTCGGGGCTTCGACCTTCTTCTCGGCAGCAGCCGGGGCCGGCGCGGCGACCTTAGCGGCCGGGGCCGGGGTGGCAGCAGGAGCGGCGGCGCCCTGAGCGAAGGAAGCGGAAGCGAAGCCAGCGGCAACAGCCAGAGCGATAACGGTCTTGATCATTTTGAATCTCCTAAACAGGTTGGTTGTTTCGTGTTCAGGTGCTGCGACATTGCAGCGCCATGTGCCGAATAACGCGGCCCGTTACCGGCCGGATGTCAGTGCGAATGTAAGACTGTGTATCGCTGCGTGACCGAGTTGTTTCCGCCCTTGTTACAAGTTCGGAACCTTGTTGTCGGAATCGGCCGGCGTCGGCTGGTTCACGGTGCACTGCGGTGCGGCGAGGTAAAATAGGCGTTTTCCCCACACGCCGCCGTCATGTCCGGCCGGCTTTTTTGCAGGAAACACGCCATGTTGCAGAAGCTTTCCACCTTCGCCGGCATCCCGGGCCCGGTCGTCACCATCGTGATGGACGGTTATGGCCTGCCAAAGACCGATGTCGGCAGCGCCATCGCCGCCGCCCGGAAACCGACCCTCGACCGCCTGTTCGCCGATTACCCCAACATCCGCCTGCGTGCCCACGGCACGTCCGTCGGCATGCCGTCCGACGACGACATGGGCAATTCGGAAGTCGGCCACAACGCCATCGGCGCCGGCCAGGTCTATGCGCAAGGCGCGGCGCTGGTCTCGAACGCCATCGGCAGCGGCGATATCTGGCAGGGGTCGGCCTGGCAGGAAATCGTCGCCGGCGCCAAGAGCGGTCGCGGCGTGATCCACTTCATCGGTCTGTTTTCCGACGGCAATGTGCATAGCCATATCGACCACCTGAAGGCCATGGTCGTCCGCGCCAGGGAAGAAGGCGTCAAGACGGTGCGCATTCACGCCCTGCTCGACGGCCGCGACGTGCCGGAAACCAGCGCGCTGGACTACGTGGTGCCCTTCGAGGCCTTCCTGGGCGAGATCAGCGGCGCCGGCTTCGATGCCCGCATCGCTTCCGGCGGTGGCCGCCAGTACATCACCATGGACCGCTACGACGCCAACTGGCCGATGGTGGAGAAGGGCTGGCAGACACACGTGCTGGGCCAAGGTCCGCAGTTCGCCAACGCCACCGACGCGGTCAACGGCTTGCGCGCGGCCC
>DATGXM010000546.1:0-2672 GCA_035298985.1 Azonexus sp.
CGTCGAAGTCGCCGCCGCCGTCATGCTGCGCGCCGACGGGCAGGAATTCCTGCTCGCCCAGCGCCCGGAGGGCAAGGTGTACGCCGGCTACTGGGAATTTCCCGGCGGCAAGGTCGAGCCCGGCGAAACGGTGCGCGCCGCGCTGATCCGCGAATTGCAGGAAGAGCTGGGCATCACCGTCACCGCCTGTTCGCCGTGGCTGACCCGCGTCTTCACCTATCCGCACGCCACGGTCCGCCTCCATTTCTGGCGCGCCACGGCCTGGGATGGTGAAATCGGCATCACCGCGCCGCTCGAACATTCGGCCGTCGATTGGCAGCGCATCGGCCAGCCGGCCGCCGTCGCGCCCATCCTGCCGGCCAACGACCCGATCCTGAAAGCCCTGTCGCTGCCGACCACCATGGCCATCACCAACGCCGAGGCGGAAGGCGTCGAACGCCAGCTGGAACGGCTGGAAGAAGCCCTGACCGCCGGCCTGCGCCTGATCCAGGTGCGCGACAAGGGCTGGCCGCCAGCGCAGCGCCTGTGGTTCGCCGAGGCGGTCGTCCGGCTGGCGCGTGGCCACGGCGCGCGGGTCGTCATCAACGACGATGCCGACATCGCGCGCCGGGTCGGCGCCGACGGCCTGCACCTGTCGGCGGCCAGCCTGGCCGGTTTAAACCAACGCCCGGATTTCGCCTGGGTCGGCGCATCCTGCCATAGCGCCGAGGAAATCGCCCGCGCCGGCGAACTGGGCCTGGATTACGCGCTACTCGGCCCGGTGCTACCGACCCCGACCCACCCGGAAAGCGCGGGACTGGGCTGGGACGAATTCGCCCGTCGACGCAACGGCAATACCCTGCCGGTCTTCGCCCTGGGCGGCATGCAAAAGGGAATGCTGGGCGAAGCGCAAAGCCATGGCGCACATGGCATTGCGCTGATGCGCGGCTGGTGATCATCCCCGCCGGTCATTCCCGCGCAGGGGGGAATCCAGGGGAATACCGAGGCTAGCGTGTCACTCTAGATGCCCGCCTGCGACCAAAGAAAGTCCCTGAGGGACGCGGGAATGCCAGAGGCCGGCGTTTAGCGCGACGGTTTTTCCGGGAAATCGAGGCCGGGCGCACCGGCTTCGTCATCGCTGACCTGCCCGGCGATGCGGTACGACTCGCTGGCCCAGGCCCCGAGGTCAATCTGCTTGCAGCGTTCGGAACAGAACGGGCGCCACGGATTCTCCGGCGCCCACAAGGCATCTCCGCCGCATTGCGGACAACGGACCTGGCGCGGCTTGGCCATCAGAGATTGCAGAAGGTCAGATCGAAAGCGACATCGCGCTCGCAGCTGCGGGCCTTGATTTCGTTGGCCGGCGGCTTGGTGAAGCGGATATTCAGGAAATACTTGTTGGCGCTGACTTCGGGAATCGCCTGCTCGTCGAGGTTGACCGAAATGCGCACCATCTGCGCCGCCGAGCCGCCCAGATTGAGCTGGAACTGGCCGACGGCGGCCGTGTAGTTCTTCGGCCGGCCGCTGGAGCGCAGCAGGCGCAGCACGATGGCCGCCGCATCGCGCAGCGGCAGCATGGGCTTGACCCAGCCGTCGAGCGCATCGCGCCGGGTGTCGACCGGGCGATGCAGCCACCAGTGGTAGGACGGCACATCGAATTCGCAGACGCCGCCGGGAATGGCGGCACGGCTCTTGATGCTCATCAGCCAGTCGTTTTCGCGCAGGTACTGGCCTATCTTGCCGTGCATGGCGAGCAGGGCAGCCGACGACTGTTCGATTTCGTACAGCGCGCCGGACAGCGCCTCTTCGGAAATATCGGGATTGTTGCGGAAGGCGAGCAGCGTCTGGCGCTGGCGCTCGAGTTCCTGGATCAGGTCCATCTTCAGGTCGGCACGGCTCGCGACCTCGAGAATTTCAAACAGGGCGACCAGCGCGGCGTGGTGCTCCAGCGCTCCCTCTTCTTGCGTGAAATAGGCGGCCTTTTCGAACAGATCCTCGAGACGCAGCAAGGTGCGGATACGCTCGTTGAACGGATATTCGTAGGTAATCACGCTAGGACTGGCCCGATAAGAGGGAAAATTTTGTTTATTCTGAGCTATTTGCAGGCAAATCTCAACAGCCCGCTTTAACTTTTTCGGCGGAAAGGACTAGATATTTCTGGTGCAAGGCGATTACCTGAGGATAAATGCCGGGCAAATCGCCATCATTGAGCACAATGTCGTCGGCCGCGGCCAGCCGTTGCGGGCGGCTGGCCTGGTTAGCCATGATCGCCTTCACCTCTGCCGCCGACAGGCCGCTGCGCGCCATCACCCGCTCGATCTGCAGGCTTTCCGGGCAATCGACGACCACGACGCGGTCGCAGCGCTCGCGATAGGTGCCGGACTCGACCAGCAACGGAACGGCCAGGATGACGTAGGGAGCCGTCGCGGCCCGGCAACGCTCGGCCGACAGCTGGCGGATCAGCGGGTGCAGGATGTTTTCCAGGCGCGCCTTGGCCGACGGATCGGCGAAGACCAGCCGGCGCATCGCGGCGCGGTCCATCGCGCCGTCCGGCCGGGCCACGGCCGACCCGAAGGCGGCGACCAGTTGCGCCATGGCCGCCCCGCCCGGCCCGGTCAGTTCATGGGCGATGGCGTCGGTATCGACCAGCGCCGCCCCCTGTGCGACGAACAGGTCGGCGACCGTGCTCTTGC
>DATGXM010000547.1:0-18706 GCA_035298985.1 Azonexus sp.
TGACCTGCCCGGGGATTTTCGGACCAGCTGAAACTTGAGAGGATGGCTTCCTTGCAGAAAGGGAGTCATGAGAAAGAGCCGATTTACCGAAGCGCAGATGGTTACGATCCTGCGCGAAGCGGACAAAGTGCCGGTCGCCGAAGTTGCCAAGAAGCACGGCGTCAGCGAGCAGACGATCTACACCTGGCGCAAGTGCTACGGCGTGATGGATGCCAACGAAGTGAAACGCCTGCGCCAGATGGAACAGGAGAACGCCCGTCTGAAGAAGCTCCTGGCCGAGCGCGACCTCGAGATCGAGGTCATGAAGGAGATCGCCGCAAAAAAATGGTGAGCGCACCCGCCCGACGCCGGCAGGTTGAGTACGCCAAGGGGCGGGGCCTGTCGGAACGACGCGCGTGTGCGCTCCTGAGCGTGGCACGATCAGCTTTGCACTACCAATCTAAACTCCGCGAGAAAGATGCGCCGGCGCTGGCAGGGATGGCGATCCTGTCGGCCCAATATCCGCGCTACGGCTACCGGCGGATTCAAGTCTTCCTGGAACGCCAAGGCCACCGGATGAGTGCCGACCGGACCTGGCGGCTGTGGCGCCAGGCCGGGCTCCAGGTGCCGCGCAAACGTCCGCGGAAGCGCATTGCTGCCGCACGTCCCCGGCCGCAAGCGCCGCTGGCCGCCGGGCAGGTGTGGGCCTACGACTTCGTGTTCGACAGCTGTGCCAACGGGCAGCAGTTGAAATGCCTGACCGTGATCGACGAATACACCCGCGAATGCCTGGCGATCGATGTCGCCGGCTCCATTCGATCTACCCGAGTCGTGGAAGTGCTCTCCCAGTTGATCAGCGTTCACGGCGCCCCAAAGATCCTGCGCTCGGACAACGGCCCGGAATTCGTTTCCCGGGCCTTGCTATGCTGGGCCGCCAGCCAGAATCTCGACATGGCGCTCATCGATCCTGGCAAGCCCTGGCAGAACGGCACGACGGAGAGCTTCAACGGCAAGTTCCGGGACGAGTGCCTGTCGATGGAATGGTTCCGCCACCGGGTCGAGGCCAAGGTCGTCATCGAGCAATGGCGCCGGCATTACAATGAGGTCCGCCCGCATTCGAGTCTGGGCAACCGGACGCCGGCAGCGTTCAAGAAATCCTGTTTATCAACCACCGAACCGGAGGCCGTTCTCCAGGAATGAGTGGTCCGAAGAAATCAGGCAGGTCAATCAAGCCAGCTAGCACCGAAACGCTCCAAAACTTTCGGGACCTCAATCTCATCCCGGAGAAATACCAACTCGATCACGACCGCAAGATTACTTACATCTCGAAACTGCAAAAGGAAGGCATCACCCGCGGCCAAAAATTCCTGATCGCAGATAGCGCCGCAAGACTTGCGAAAGAAATCGAAGATCCGCTTGGCCCTCCTGGCGCTTCAACGATATCGAGGTGGTGGAAGGAGATAGACGCATCGGGAGGCGACCTCCTTGTTGTCATCAATGGCAACAGTTTCAGGAAGCACACCAAGCGCCTCGACAAGGAAAGTGAAGAGTTTCTTCAAAATCACATCGACGACTACTACGCCCAGTCCAGCCAACCGACTGCCGTGGGTGCTCACCGAGATTACGCCAATAAGCTAAAGACCGAAAACATCGAACGAGCATCCCAAGATCGCCCTCTGTTAACGAAAGCCAGTGAGCGAACGTACGGAAACCGCATCGATGATCGTCCCAAAGAGGAGATGATGATCGCCCGACTGGGACGAGAAGAAGCCAGACGCGTTTTCAAGATGGCCAAAGGGCACCTTCCTGCGGATCATCCCTTGGATGTTGTCGAAATTGATCACACGCCGATGAATCTCTACGTCATCGACGATCATGCGCTGCTACCGCTTGGCCGGCCGTGGCTCACGGCTATCAAGGATCGCTATTCGGGAATCTTGCTCGGATTCTATGTTTCGTTCCAGAAAACCGGACTGAGCTCCATTTTTGGAGCGATTAAACATTCGCTCTCCTCGCATCACTTTGCATATGAGCTGTGGCCTGACATCGAAAATCCTTGGCCTTCGTTTGGGCGAGCCATCTATTACGCTTCTGATCGGGGAGCAGATTTTCTTAGTCAGCGTTACCGAAACGCAATCAAAGCGCTGGGCTCATTCTGGGAATACTGCGAACGCCGAACCCCTTGGCTGAAGGGATCCATCGAGCGTTTCTTTCTCACGTTGGAACAAACGTTCTTTGAATCGATGCCGGGCCGAACCTTTGCATCACTGGAAAAACGAGGGGACTACGACTCTGTCAATCAAGCTGTCGTTCGCTTTTCAACGTTGATTTATCTGCTTCATAAGTGGGCAGCAGATTTTCACAACATATTCGTCAACGGACGAAACCAGGCTGCAGCGCTCGAGCTATGGCAAAGCGGCATCGAAACGGCCCCTCCCCCCTACCCTTGTTCAATTGACGAACTGAATATCGTCCTTGGCGAGCATCACACAGGGGCTCTGTCTCAAGAAGGAATCCGATTCTCTTGGCAAACCTACGCCGACGACCAACTCGAGGCCCTGATGAAGGACATCGGGCGTGGGAAGACAGTCAATTACGTTGTCAGTGATGAAGACCTTGGTCAGATTTACGTCGAGCATCCTGCAACACATAAATACCTTTGCATTCCCTCGACACGACCAGAGTACAGCAAGGGATTGAGTCTTTTTCAGCACAAGTACATCCGGGCCGAAGCCACGGTACGATTAGAAAAGACGACCGCCATCGATACGTTGATCGAAACCCGAAACCGTATCCAGAACGTTCTTGCCGAAGAATTGGAGACCAAAAAAACCGCTGGCAAGGTTCAGTTAGCTCGCCTCGCAGGAATCAATTCGAATAACACGCTAACCGGCGAGACGCGAACAATCCTGACCCCATTTGGAGAGAACGGAACCCTAACGCCACCGCCAAATACGCCTTCGTTCACGAACGTCCCAAGGTACGCATGGGGGTCATGATGAATTCGATGGTGGACTTACACTCAGAGCATCTGTTTGCTGAACCTGCGCCGGATATCGTCCCTGCATTAGGCCCTCAACAGGAGCGTGCTCGCGCCATGGCCGGCACTCCCGATGATCGTGCTCAGTACGTACTGGATGTGCCCATTGCCTTTGATGAGTACCGGAGAGCCAACAAATACTTAGATGCGCTTCTCGCCAGGGCCAAGGTTACAAAAAAGCCAGGGGGACTCTGGATCATCGGCGAAGGGGGACGCGGAAAGTCATTCATTCTGGAACGGCTTCTCAAGCGACTCAAACCGCTTGAAGGCGATCACCGCAGACTCTGCCCCGTTCTGTACCTCACATTCGAAGCCCGCCCTAGTATCGGGGAAATCTACATACGGCTTCTCATGCAATTAGGACAGGACCCCCGCAGCCTGAAAAGATTGAATCTCAAGGAACTGCGAGACACATTACGCGACGCCGTTCAAACAGCCGGCGTGTTGCTGATCGCTTTTGATGAGGCGCAGCATCTTTGGGTTCTAGCCTCCAAGAAAAACAAAGGCGATGCAGGGGGGGCCCTAGGAGCAACCTTGAAACGGCTCTATGACTTTCTAGGCGTAGCGTTTGTCTTTATCGGAACACCACCCCTCGATGAAATCCGGCGACAGGATGAACAAACAACGCGCTGGCCGGGCCTGTCATTTCTCAAGGCATTTTCATTTAGTGAAGAGTTTCTGGGCATCCTCGTCACACTCGACGAGTGCCTGCCAATGCCGGAAAAGGCCAATCTCATCGACAGCAAACTTTCCAAATCGATATTCGACTCCTGTAGAGGAAGTTTTCGGCTGCTCAAGATGCTTTTGGCAGAGGCGGTCCGTATTGCTAGCCAGAAAGGCAAAACCCGTATTTCTCACGAACATCTCGCAGAAGCCCACTTCCTGGTTCATTGCTCAGAGGAAACCCCTTTTGGACCAATACCGCTTAATTAATCGAACGCCGCCCTACCCGTTCGAGTCGCTGTGGGGTTTCCTCATGCGCTGCGCCCGCGCCAATCACTACCGTGATCATCAGGAAATTCTCCAATACGCGCTCGACGCCAGTTCTACGAATCCGCAGGTTGAGCAAACCGAGACTCCATGGCTAGCGCTATACACGCGGAACAGCGTGAATGAGCTTGACCAGCTTTCGGGCATTTCTCGACAAGTCCCAAGGAAAGGGCGCGAATGGAAAATCCTCGGTGAATGGCTGAGCAAATCAACCTTTCTCAAACTCAGACATGCTCCAATTTGCCCTCGATGCCTCCAAGAACAGCCTTTCTTACGGGGAGCGTGGCATCTGGCTTTCAATACAGCTTGCTGGAAACACAGCTGCCAATTGATTGATCGCTGCCCTCAATGCAAAAGGCAACTAGCCCTTTCTCGATGCAACCCCGAATACTGTGAATGCGGATTCGATCTTCGCAAGAGTGACACGGTGCCCGCACAGGCAGAGCAACTACTCATTGCTCGGATCATGGCCAATCGTTCCGATGGCCCGTTGAATCTTGACTCTCCCTGCATTCCAGCCAACCAAGTCGAAAATCTCGCATGCCTGAGCCTTGACGGGTTATGCCACAGCCTCTGGTTTCTCGGCCATCACCTACTGGGTAATTTTCCACTGGGCAAAGGTAGAGGTCTCCGCAAACTTGATAATCGAGAAACCCGACAAATGATCGCCGCGGTTTGCTGGCTTCTATCAGACTGGCCAAACCTGCTGAATCAAGCGTTATCGAGGCAAATTGCGCTCAATTTCAAGTGGTCTGGCGATAATGCCACCATGCGCTTGCTCGGCCCAGTTCAGCGTTATTACGAATCCCACATTGGCTCAAGTGATCTCAGGTTCATCTCAAGCCCCTACGAAACGTTCGTTCGGCAATTGGTAAAGCAGGTAGGAATCAAAACTTGGCCCTCCCGGCTTGACTCCCCACAACTGGAACTCGATCTAAGCTGATATGGCCCGAGAACAGATGATTGCCAGATCGCTCGAAACACTCGGCGAGTTGGCCTCGACTTATGGTGAGAGCTGGAATCCGAGCGTTGCAAGAGCTTATGATTTTCCTGCACCGCTACCTGATGAAGCGGTCAGCTCATGGCTGGTTCGCTATGCCATCCGGAAGAACTGTTCTCCCGGAAAAATTCTCGACGGAATCGGTGTCTCTTGGCAAAAACCTATTTATTGGTTGGATTTTGATCAGGGAGCACTGCCTTGGGATTACCTCGGCAAATTGACAAGCACCCCTGCCACAACCCTGAGGGAATTAGTTCCGAAAAACTGCGAACTTCTCCTGGGGCCATCATTGCTGTGCCTGCACACTGACCCTATGCGCATGCTCCCGCACCTCCGATACTGCCCGCTATGTTTGAGAAGTGACGCCATCCCATATTACCGAGCCAGTTGGCGCTTGGCTTCTAACTGGTTCTGTCAAAAGCATAGGAGCATCTTGCGCGACTACTGCCCGGTCTGCCAGAAGCCAGTGTTCTGGGATTACGGCCCGCGAAACCGAATCCGCATTCTGGATTTGCGAAAGTGCCACCACTGCGGAGAAGATCTCTGTTCCCCCACAAGGGAAGCAACCTTGCCTAAGTGGCTGACTGAAGAAGTAATAGCCACCCAGGCTGATTTTCTACACGTCCTGGGGTTCCACGGATTGGAAGTCGATGATATTGACATTATGATCGTCAAAAACTCAACGATCAGTCGATTTCAAAGAGAGACGCACGCAATAGAAACCCTGATTCATAATCGCTTCGCAAAAAAAACTCCCACGTTGGCCGATGCATCTGAAAATTTGACTGAAATTGTCCGGATCCTAGATTTTCCTTCCACGTCTGGAGATCAAGGTGTACGCATAGGTGTTGGAATTGAAGCGAACAAGCTGTTCGGTAGTGCAACAAACCTGATCTACACGGCAGTAATGCAACATCAAAATCCATTCGGTACTACGCTTTGGTTACCGGGTCACAATCCGTTGAAAAAAGCGCAACACGAGGCTTGGTCACTTCACGATTTTGATCGGGCAAAAGACTGGGTGCTTCGCTACATCAACCGCGACGCATGTTCCCCGCACAAATCAGACAAATAACGATCGCGTCTATTTGGATTCGATATTCGGCACACAAAACATCAAAATGTTAAGCTCTTTGTCATTTCGAACTGATCGTATCCTCGAATGGACAAAAGGGCGCTTTCCGAGCGTGACATCTGTACCAAGTTCATCACCCCTGCCATTGAAGCATCAGGCTGGGACAGAGCCACCCAGTTCCTCGAAGAGGTGAACCTCACGAGTGGTCGAGTTGTTGTCCGTGGGAATAAGGCAAATCGAGACGAAAAGACCATCCGGCGCGCCGATTACGTTCTCTATTACAAACCCGGTATTCCCATTGCTGTTGTTGAAGCCAAGGACAACAAGCATTCTGTTCGAGACGGAATTCAGCAAGGTCTGGCTTACGCCGAAATGCTCGATGTGCCCTTTGCGTTTTCCAGCAATGGCGACGGCTTTTTGTGGCATGACAAGACCGCCAGTGGCGGCTTGATCGAGTGCGAGATCGCGCTGGATGAATTCCCCTCGCCGGATGTGCTCTGGCAGCGTTATCTGGCGTGGAAAGGCATTACTGCGGCAGCAGAACCTGTTTTTGCACAGGATTACTACACGACTGGAAAATTGCCGCGCTACTACCAGTTGAACGCGGTCAATCGGGCCGTTGAAGCCATCGCCAAAGGGCAGGATCGCGTTCTTCTCGTCATGGCCACCGGCACCGGCAAAACCTTCACCGCCTTCCAGATCATCTGGCGCCTCTGGAAAGCTCGGGCAGCGAAGCGCATTTTGTTTCTGGCCGACCGCAACATCCTCGTCGATCAGACCAAGACCAACGATTTCAAGCCCTTCGCCGGGGCGATGACCAAGATCGAGAAGCGTCAGGTCGACAAATCCTATGAAATCTACCTGTCGCTGTATCAGGCCGTGACGGGCAGTGAAGAAGAGCAGAACATCTACAAGCAGTTCAGCCCCGACTTCTTCGATCTCATCGTTATCGACGAATGCCATCGCGGCAGCGCCGCCGAAGACTCCGCCTGGCGGCAAATTCTCGATTACTTCAGTTCTGCAGTGCACCTTGGCCTGACTGCGACGCCCAAGGAAACAGAAGAAATCTCGAACATCACCTATTTTGGCGACCCGGTTTATACCTACTCGCTGAAGCAGGGGATCGAGGATGGTTTTCTGGCGCCGTACAAGGTAATCCGCGTCGACATGGACAAGGATCTCGGCTGGCGCCCCACTCAAGGCAAGTTAGACAGCAAGGGACAAGTTGTCGAAGACCGTATCTACAACGCCTCCGACATGAATAAAACGCTGGTGCTCACCCAGCGGGATCAGGCGGTTGCAAAACGAATTACCGAATTCCTCAAGGCCACGGACCGCATGGCGAAGACCATCGTATTTTGCGAGGACATCGACCACGCCGCCCGGATGCGCCAAGCCTTGATCAATGCCAACGCTGATCTGGCCAGCCAGAATCCCAAGTACGTGATGCAAATCACCGGCGATAACGAGGAAGGCAAACTCGAACTCGACAACTTCATCAACCCACGCAAGCCCTACCCGGTCATCGCCTGCACCTCCCGCCTGATGACCACCGGTGTCGACGCCAAGACCTGCAAATTGGTCGTGCTTGATCGAACCATCAACTCGATGACCGAATTCAAGCAGATCATCGGACGCGGCACCCGGATTGATGAAGACTACGGCAAGCTTTGGTTCACCATTCTCGACTTCAAGCGCGCCACCGAACTATTCGCCGACGAAGCCTTCGATGGCGAACCGGTAGTGGTTTTTGAGCCGCAAGCCGGAGACCCCGTTGTGCCTCCCGAAGAAGGCGACGCTACTGGTGGCGAGCAACCCGGCTCCGCGACAACCGGCCCCGGCGAAGGCGGGACAATTGGTGATCCGCCCGGTGGCGGGCGCATCAAGTACGTCATCGACGATGTGCCGGTCTATGTCGTCAATGAGCGTATTCAGTATTACGGCAATGACGGCAAGCTGATCACCGAATCGCTCAAGGACTTCACGCGTATTCAAATCAACAAGCGCTTCACCTCGCTGGATAGCTTCCTGCAAACCTGGAACGACGCCGACAAGAAGGCTGCAATCATCGCCGAACTGGAAGAGCAAGGTATTTTCTTTGACGAGCTGGCCAAGGAAGCCGGCAAGGATATCGATCCATTCGATCTGATCTGCCACATTGCCTTCGGGCAGAAGCCACTCACCCGACGCGAACGAGCCAATCAAGTCAAAAAACGCGATTACTTCGCGAAATACGGCGGCACGGCCCGGAAGGTGTTGGAGCTCCTGCTCGACAAGTATGCCGATGAAGGCATCGGCAACATCGAGCAGATGGAGGTGCTTCGCGTGGCACCGCTGGATCAGTTCGGTTCGCCCGTCGAAATCATTCAGGCCTTTGGTGGAAAACCGCAATATCAGGCAGCCCTCCGGGAGCTTGAGCGATCGCTGTACCAATAACTTTATGGCGCAGGTCATCTGTATCAGTGCTGGGCAACTCAGCACGAAGAAAGCCAACAATCGTCTCAATCGACGTAACCAGTACCTGAACTACGGCTTGCTATCCCTCGCTACCGTTCTAAAGCGTAGCGGTCTGACCACTGTCGTGATCCACGGCCATTTTTCTGCGCCAAATGAAACACTGCAAACGGCGCTTACCCACGGGCTTACCGAGAGCAGACTACCGATGTTGCTCTCTATCCCAAGCTTCTATGCTGTTGCCTGGGCCAGAGAGTTCATTGCTGAAGCCAGGACAGTGCTTCCAAATCTACGCATTATCGTTGGTGGCAGATGGGTCATCGGCAACCGGCCCGATCTACTGAAAAGTATGCTGCCTGAAGCAGACTTGATCATTCCAGGTTTGGCTGAAGATCGTATTGTTGAGTTGCTTACCGGTACAAAGGAGCTCCATGTCGGAGAGGCACCAAAGGGGCTAAGCAATGCCTCCTGCCTAGATTACAGCCTGTTGCACCACCGGCACCTATATCAGCCCAGCATCGAAATCGCTCGCGGTTGCGGCATGGGCTGTAGCTTCTGTCAGGAAAAGGACGAAGAGCTCCAGCCGTTGAAGGCTCCCGGTGTTTTGGTCGAAGAGCTTAAATCAACGCTGCTGGTTGATGACTTGATCGAAATGACGCCTTATTTTGAGACGTCAATGTTCGTCCCAAACAAACGCTGGGCCGATGGCCTTCGCACGGCACTTGATCAGGTCGGCATGGCCGTAAGATGGCGCTCGGAGGGGCGCGTCGACAGCATCAAGCCGGAATTGATACCGGCCTTGGCGGCCTCGGGCATGAGCGTCCTCGATCTCGGCTTGGAAAGCGCTTCGCCACTGCAATTGCTCCGCATGCAGAAGACACGAGACCCCGCGAAATATCTTGAGCGCGCCTCCCGACTGCTTCTGGCTTGCGCTGAGAACAAGGTCAAAGTGAAGGTCAATATCCTGCTCTTTGCCGGGGAGAACGACGACACCATCACTCAGACACTCGACTGGCTGGAAGCGCACCGAGAGTGCATCTACGGCGTTTCAGCCAGCCCGGTCATCGTCTTCGGTTGGCCGGAGGAAGCAGAGGCCTATCTGAATACGCTGGCGCAGTTCGGGGCAACAAGGGATCATTCGCCCTGTTCCGGTGTAACACACATCAATCTTAGCGACCGGGTGAATTACGAAGACTCTTTGGCGCTTGCCCGATTGATCAGTAGCCGATTCATGCGGGCTGGGCGTTACTACAAACTCAAATCATTTTCGTACTACCCGCGCACGTACACCTTTAATGACTTTCTCTTGGACATGGCATCAGAAGCCGGATCGCACAGTTTCAGCACTGCGTTCCTGGAAGAGTGCTTCGAGGAAGTTACTGGCATGGCGCCATAAGTCCCAAAAGGATCACAAAGTTTCATGACCATCAGCACCACCTTCATCAAATCCATCCAAGACATCATGCGCCAGGATGCCGGCGTCGATGGCGACGCCCAACGGATTTCCCAGCTTTCCTGGCTGCTCTTCCTGAAAATCTTCGACGATCAGGAAACCGAACTTGAGTTACTGCGCGACAGTTACAAATCGCCGATCCCAGAGCACCTGCGCTGGCGCCATTGGGCGGCCAACGCCGAGGGCATGACCGGAGAGGAATTGCAGGACTTCATCAACAACACCCTCTTCCCCAAACTCAAGGGACTGAATGCTGACCCGCTGCGCAACCCGCGCGGCTACGTTGTCCAGCAAGTGTTTGAAGACGCCTTCAACTACATGAAGTCCGGTCAGTTGTTACGGCAGGTAGTGAACAAGATCAACGAGATCGACTTCAACAACCGTACTGACCGGCATCTGTTCAACGATCTCTACGAAAAGATCCTCAAGGATCTGCAAAGCGCCGGCAATGCAGGCGAGTTCTACACGCCGCGCGCCGTTACCCAGTTTATGGTCGATCAGGTCAATCCGCGCCTCGGTGAAAAGATTCTCGACCCCGCCTGTGGCACCGGCGGTTTTCTGGCCTGCACTCTCGAACACCTGAAAGCCCAGCGCAAGAGTGTCGAGGACGATGCCCTGCTGCAAGCCGCCATCCATGGCGTGGAAAAGAAGCAGATGCCGCACCTGCTGTGCACCACCAACATGCTTTTGCATGGCATCGAGGTACCCAGCCAGATTCGCCACGACAATACCCTGTCACGCCCGCTGATCGACTACGGCCCGCGCGATCAGGTTGATGTCATCCTGACCAATCCGCCTTTCGGCGGCACCGAGGAACCCGGCACCGAAGCCAACTTCCCAGCCGACGTGCGCACCAAGGAAACCGCCGATCTTTTCCTTGTGCTGATCATCGAACTGCTGAAGCACAACGGCCGCGCCGCCGTCGTCCTGCCTGATGGCACACTGTTTGGCGAAGGCGTCAAAACGCGCATCAAGGAAAAGCTGCTCAGCGAGTGCAATCTGCACACTATCGTCCGCCTGCCTAACGGCGTTTTTGCGCCTTACACAGGCATCAAGACCAACTTGCTGTTCTTCACCAAGGGCAGGCCAACCCGGGAAGTCTGGTACTACGAGCATCCCTATCCCGCTGGCTACAAGAGTTACTCCAAGACCAAGCCCATCCGCATCGAGGAATTCGCCGCTGAAAAAGCGTGGTGGGGCCATGAGGCCGACGGTTTCAAGAGTCGCGTCGAAAATGAATTCGCCTGGAAGGTCGATATTTCCACCCTCAAGGCCAACGGCTACAACCTCGACCAGAAAAACCCGCACAGCCCCGACGCCATCGCCCACGACCCCGATGCGCTTTTGGCCGAATATGGTCGGTTGACCGCAGAAGCCCAAAACCTGCGTGACCAGCTAAAGGGCATCCTCGCCCAATCGCTCGGAACGCAGGCATGAACACCGTGCTCGAAGCCCGTGAACCCAGTGCCCGCTACCTCGCGGCGCTTGAGCCGCCCTTGCTCAAGCAGTTCGACCTGATCGCCTCTGCTCCCAAGGGCGTGGCGCAGCTACGCGAATTGATCCTAATGCTCGCCGTGCAGGGCAAATTGGTGGCGCAAAACTCGAATGATGAACCGGCCAGCGTGCTCCTTGAACGTATCCGGGGCGAGAAGGTGCGGCTGGTAAAGGAAGGGAAGATCAAGAAGGACAAGCCGCAAGCTGAGATTGAGGAAGAGGAGAAGCCGTTTGGGTTGCCGGAGGGGTGGGAGTGGGCCAGGCTTGGGCAGATTGCATCTCGGGTCCAATATGGATATACGGCATCTGCTGATCACTCTGTTCCATCCCCTAAACTTCTTCGAATTACTGATATTCAGAATGATCGAGTTAATTGGGCATCCGTTCCAGGAGTAGAAGCGGCACAGCAAGACCTATCGGGCTATTTCCTGGAAAGCGGTGATCTGTTGATTGCACGCACTGGAGGCACGATTGGTAAGACTTTCTTAGTCACATCAGCCCCCGTTTGTTCGGTATTCGCTTCATATTTAATTAGAGTTTCGCCGCTCTCTGGAGTGCTTCCTTCCTACCTAAAAACCTTTGCGTCATCTGCGTTCTATTGGGCGCAGCTACTAGCAAGCTCAATGGGTACAGGGCAACCCAATGTAAATGGCACGGCACTGTCAGAGTTGGTTTTGCCAATTCCCCCGCTAGCCGAGCAATCCCGCATCGTCGCCCGCGTCGAAGAACTGATGACCCTCTGCGATGCGCTGGAAACCAAAGGCAAGCTGGAAGCCGAGCAGCATGCCCGATTGGTCGGCAGTCTGTTCGAGTCGCTGGCCAACAGTGAATCAGCCCACGCGCTGGCCGAAACCTGGCAGCGCATCGCCACCCATTTCGACCAGCTGCTCGATCGCCCTGCTGCGGTCGACGCCCTGGAACAGACGATTTTGCAACTCGCCGTCCGTGGCCGGCTCGTCCCGCAAGACCCCACCGACGAACCAGCCAGCGCTCTGCTGCAAACAATCCGAGCCGAAAAAGACCGTCTCATTGCCACCGGCCAACTCAAACGTGACAAGCCCCTTCCTCCGATCAGCGATGAGGAAAAGCCCTTTGAATTGCCTGAGGGGTGGGAGTGGGTCACTCTCGACACACTGGCTCAGGTTGGCACAGGCACCACGCCTTCACGAGACAATCCAGCCTATTTCACCTCTGGCACCATTCCATGGGTTACGAGCGGGGAAACCGGGCAAACATTTATCTCTGCGACTGCCCAACACGTTACTAAGTTAGCGCTTGGTGACACTAACCTTACCCTCTATCCAGTTGGCACCTTGATTGTCGCGATGTATGGGCAAGGAAAAACTAGAGGGCAGATAAGCGAACTCCTGATTGAGGCAACAACAAACCAGGCTTGCGCGGGAATCGTGTTGCATGAGCAACATGAAGATCACCGTGCTTATGTGAAACTCTTTTTTGAGAAAAGTTATGACGAAATAAGAGAGCTTTCTGCTGGCGGGGCACAACCCAACTTGAATGTTGGTAAGGTAAAAGCAACGCCAATATCTCTTCCTCCCCTCGCCGAACAATCCCGCATCGTCGCCCAAGTCACCGAACTGCGCGCCCTCTGTGCTCAACTGCGTGAGCGTCTCGCCACCACCTCTCAAATCCAGTCCCGGCTGGCCGCAACCTTAATCGAAATGGCGGTTGCCTGAGCATGGGCGTATTAAGCGACGTCAAAGTGCTGGCAGACTGGCTGGGTAAGCTATTTAGCTGGTGGAAAGTCCGGCAAGACCCGATCCGCGCCCAAGCGCAGAGGGTACTTGACGTTTTCGTCGCCCATGGCGTGGCACAAACCCAGATCAGCCGTTTGTTGCCAGAGCAGTTCGCGATCCCGATGAAGGACTTCGCCTCAGCCGACAAACTGACAGGACATCTGACCCCCGCTTTTCTTGACTGGGTGGCCGACTACTTCGCCTTGAGCCGGTCATGGTTGGATGGCCTTCCCGTCGATCCACACCAAACGATCTGTTGCTATAAACATCCGGCAGACTTCGCTGCCTGGCTTGCCGAACATCGAACTGGAGAGCCATTTCAGTTCCGGCTACTCGTGCTCAAACCGTCGATCAAGCCCATCAGCCCCAGCAGCAATGAAAACGTCGTCATCGTGCTTGAGGAGCGCATTACCTATCTCGATGATCAGTCCGTCTGCCGCTACTTTCTTTTTGATGGCAATGGCCCACTGAACCATTACCCGGTCATCCGCAGCCTGATGGGGCTATGTGCAGTTGCTGATCGTGCGCGTTGTCCGGTGAAAGGGCGTGTCGTCGATGAAAACATCTGTACCGCCATAGAAGATGGCCTCCTGCTGATTCCTCTCGGCCTAAGTAAAGCGCGGAACAGTTGGGAACCGGATGGGATGCTTTTTCAGTCACCTGCCAATGACTTGCCGTGGCAAAAACAGTTGCGTGCAGATATCGCGGAATATTTAGCCGCTGCTCCCTGTGCCGCAATCAGAGACGATAGCTAAGAAATGAATGATCTCGAACTTGCCCGACTGATTTCTGGCGAAGTAGGAGAAAACTTCGCACTCGCGAAAGAAGCAGAAGAGGAGTCCCCAGGGTATTGCCTTGTCAGGCTAAGAGGCATGTGCAAACTGATTTGCTTACGGATCATCGAAGTCCGAAATTTGGCAATTCCAAAAGCGGGGGAACTCGACACTCTGATTCGTGAGATTTGCGACCGTACAAATCCGGACTCTCAAACAAAGGATGCCTTTCACAAGCTCAGGTGGTTAGGCAACAAAGGCGCGCATCCAGAAGAAAACAAGCTCGGGCACAACGAACTAAGCAACTTCGCTCGTTCAGCTCTGAACAATGCAATTACTGCGTTGAAATTCGCATATACACAGGTTCACCCCAACTCTCCACTGCCTGCAGAAATCGTTTTAACTGCGGCTGAATTCGGCGTGAAGTCGCTTTGTTACCGGGCTACGATTCAGGAAGAGGTCGAACCACAATACTGGCTCGGCAAGCATTTTTTGAGTAAAGCGGCGAGTTTGGGTAGCGGTGGAGAAGATCGGTTTATCTTCCCTCACGAGATACATGAAGAACTGAAGAAAGCGAATTACTGGTTCAGGCTGGCTGCCAATCAAGGACATGCTGCCGCCCTTTATGAGCACGGAAAGCTGCTGATTGATCGGGTCGAAGGCAAGGAGTATGTCGCCATGGGCATTAGCAACATATTCCGTGCTGCGAATAAAGGAAATTCGGATGCCAACGCAGATGTTGGGCAGATTTATTACCACGGTTATCACGATCAGCCGCAGGACTTCGTTGAAGCCAGAAAGCACTTCGAAATTGCCGCAACAGAGGATCATCCCTCCGCATTGACCATGTTGGGAGTGATGTATCTGCGCGGTGAAGGTGGACCTGCCAACCCGTTGGCCGCATTTGAATACACGAAGAAGTCTGCCGAAGCAGGATATCCGACGGGGCAGTTGAACATGTTCGTTCACTACTGGAACGGCGAAGTCGTAGAAAAGGATTCGACCAAGGCGCTAGATTGGCTAAATAAGGCTGCTGATCAGCACCTTCCTGATGCCCTATTAATGTTGGCCGAGATAATTCAGGCTGGATTTGTGCCAGGGAAAACACTGGAGGATGCGGAAGGACCGCTCCTTAGGTGCATGAATTCGTTAAGCGCAGAAGAGTCTTTACGCTCCAAAGCAGCATTTCAATATGCACGATTGCTCTCCCGTCACAGCGACCAGCTCCAAAGCCTTACTGGTGCTGCCGACATTCTGCAGCGCTGCTACGAGGCCGAGAAAGCTGAAGGGGAGGTTGCAGAAGCCTGCCTAGAACTCGCCCAATCGGTTGTTCCGCAAATCAGGGGGCTGATTCGTCGTCATCGGGGTACCGCTGAGGAAATTGTCGTTGCCGAAACTATTACCAACTACTATTTCGACCCTTTGGGCAAACCCATTCCGAAGAGAAGTGTTGGCCTGGATCGGCAGTTAAAAACCATGCAGGAAATGAGTGAGGCAAAGAAACATCTTTCCCCTGAACTCTATCAGCGCCGTTTGCTTGAAAAAACAGCACCAACTCTGGTTGCGCAGTCGAAGCAGAAAAACGCGCCTAGGTTAGTTTCGTTATCCCGAGACAAGGTCGGGCGTAACGACCCTTGTCCTTGTAATTCAGGGAAGAAATTCAAGCATTGCTGCGGGAATAACTAACGTACTGCAGCCCTTACATTTTGCGAGCCTGTCATGAAAAGTGCCCTCTTCGTCGATTTCGACAATGTCTATTCCGGCCTACGCCGTCTTGATCAGGAAACGGCCGACCAGTTTGCCCGCAACCCGACAATCTGGATGAACTGGCTGATCAAGTCGCTGGAAATGCCAGAGCCGTCGACACCGGATGCCAAGCGGCGCGTGCTGGTGCGTCGTTGCTATCTGAATCCGCAGGCTTACCAGCGCTTCCGGCCATCATTCAACCTAGCCGGCTTCGAGATCATCGACTGTCCAGCGCTGACCAGCGAAGGCAAGACGAGTACCGACATCAACATGGTGTTGGATATCGTTGACCTCCTGCAACACGAAACCCGTTACGACGAGTTCATCGTTTTCTCGGCCGACGCCGATTTCACCCCGGTGCTGCGCAAGCTGCGGCGCTGGGATCGGCGCACGACCGTGCTCGCCATCGGTTTTCCTTCGGCGGCGTATCGAGCCTCGGCCGACTTGCTGATCGACCAGGATGACTTCGTGCGCCAGGCGCTCAATTTTGATGACTCTCCACCCCCGGCACCAGCCGAAGCCATCCCGCCAGCCGGCCCTACGGCCTTGGAGTGCGGCACGCAGGCATTACAACTGATCCAGCAGGCGGTGAAAGAAGCAACGGCTCCGGTATCACTGGCCAAGATTGCATCCTTGTTGTTGAACCGGATCGAAGGTCTGGACGCTTCATCTTGGGCCGGGTTCGGCAGTTTCCGCACCCTCATCGAATCACTGAAACTTGGCTCACTGGTCGTCAGTTGGGATTCCGGCGGAACAATTCACGATCCGCAACGGCACACGCTCCCCTCGCCCCAGAATACATCCAACGGCAACGGCAAAACCATCAATCTGGCAAACACGGTCGCCGCAGCTATCCGGGCCGAAGTTGCAAAAGCGGGGCAACCCGTTCCCTGTGGCCGTCTGGCGACGGTGCTGATCGGCCTCGATTCCACCCTTGCTGCCGACTGGGCGGGAAAAGGCACCTTCCGCAGGTTTGTCGAATCCTTGGATATCAAGCCCATCCAATTCAACTGGAACGATTCTGGCGGTGTCGCCTACGACCCTGCCAAACCCGCAGCAAAAGTCACCCAGCAGCCTCCGCTTGCCACCGAATGGGCGGACAAGAATCTGTACAAGATCGCCAAGCAGATTCATGAACTGACAGATGTTCCACTACTGACACCGGAAAAGTATCGGAACCTGATTGCGTCGATTGCAAAGGATGTCGCCGAAGCACCATTTCATCTGATGGAGACGGGAAAACGCGTCCGCGACCGCTGCCGTGAGACGGGTTTGCCTGTGAGCCGCGCCGACGTCAATCATGTTCTACGTGGCCTGAGCATGCGCGGCCACGTTTTCGACGAAGGCCCGAACGACGCAGCCACATTGGCCCAGAAACTCGCAAACAATGTCCGCTCGCTCTGCCTACGTGAGCAATTCGTACTGGACGAACAAGCCGACAAGGCAATCCGGGACTGGATCGGCTGCAAATAGCAGGGAAAAGTCTCACGATAAGATGCGGGAAAATGGAAAAATCTCGACTTAACGTGCAAAACTGGGAGGGAGTTGATTTGCGAGATTTTTCACAACCCACGAAAACACGCGGTTTTCCTGTCTCAACTTAAGCTGCGGACGAGAATAATTTTTTGCGTACCCGATTTCCCTTGTTGCATCGGCATCGCAGCCGGCAAATTTATGCATGCCCAAGGAATGAATTGGACCGCCGACAATCGAACCGACAGTCACGCGGTGGCGCAATCCCCGCCGGCCCGCTGCCGGCAGCCACACAACCCGCAACGGAGATCCCCATGTCCGCCATCGTCCGCATCGAACCCCGCAGCGCCGATCTCGGCGACGGCATGCTCGTTCGCCGCACCCTGCCCAGCCGCCAGCAGCGCATGATCGGCGCCTGGTGTTTCCTCGACCATGCCGGGCCGGTCGACTTCCCGGCCGGCAAGGGCATGCACGTCGGCGCCCATCCGCATATCGGCCTGCAGACCTTCACCTGGCTGATCGTGGGGGAAGTGCTGCACCGAGACAGCCTGGGCAACGAGCAGATCATCCGCCCCGGCCAGGTCAATCTGATGACTGCCGGCAGGGGGATCGCCCACACCGAGGATTCGCTGCACGACGGCCGGCGCCTGCATGCCGCGCAACTGTGGATCGCGCTGCCGCCGGAAGCGGAAAACTGCCCGCCCGACTTCGCGCACTATCCGGACCTGCCGCAGTGGCAGCAAGGCGACGCCCGGCTGACCTTGCTGGCCGGCACCTACGAGCGGTGGACGGCGCCGGCCCGCGTCCATTCCCAGCTGCTCGGCCTCGACATCGGTAGCAAGCGGGCGGCCAGCGTGCATCTCGCCCTCGACCCGACTTTCGAATACGGCCTACTGCCGCTGCAGGGCGAGATCGGCATCGACAACGAACGCTTCCCGGCCGACGAACTCGCCTATCTTGGACAAGGCCGCAGCAGCCTGCAGATCAATCTTGCCGCCGGCAGCAAGGTTTTGGTGCTGGGCGGACTCCCCTTCGCGCAACCGGTGCTGATGTGGTGGAATTTCGTCGGCTGGTCGAAAGCCGGCATCGCCCAGGCGCAGCGCCAGTGGGAAAGCGGCGATCCCCGCTTCGGGCCTATCGGCGACGGCTCGACCCCGCGCCTCAGCCCGCCGCCCCTGCCTTGGCGCGACTAGGCCAGTGAGCGCTCAGGAACAGCGCTCGGTTGGCTGGTCAGCCAGGCCTCGTAGCCGCCCTTGAGGGGCTTCACCGACAAATAGCCGGCATTGAGCAAATGCCTGGCGGCCTGGACCGCGCCGGCATCCTCGGGACAGGCGCACAGGGTGACGATGGGCCGGTCCTTCGGCCAGTCGGCGACCGCCTCGTGCAGGAAGTCGTGCTCGGCGACCCGCGCCCCGGCAATCGGCCCGGTCTCGGCGATCATCGTCGCCCCGCGCAGATCGAGGACGAGCGGCGGC
>DATGXM010000548.1:0-2873 GCA_035298985.1 Azonexus sp.
CGTCCATGCCCCGACTTCGGGCACCGTGATCGAGGTCGGCCTCTATCCGGCCGCCCACCCGTCCGGCCTGACCGCCGCCGCCGTGGTCATCGAACCCGATGGCGAGGATCGTTGGATCGAGCGTCAGCCCATCGACTACGCCGCGCTCGAACCGGAAGCCGTACGCGAAATGCTGCGCGAGGCCGGCGTCGTCGGCCTGGGCGGTGCCGTCTTCCCGACCCACGGCAAGCTGACCGCTTCGAAGACCGTACCGATGGAAGAAATGGTGATCAACGGCGCCGAATGCGAGCCCTACATCACCTGCGACGATCTGCTGATGCGCGAGCGCGCCGAGGAAGTGGTGCGCGGCGCCGGCGTTTTCCGTGACCTACTGAAGCCGAAAAAAGTGCTGATCGGCATCGAGGACAACAAGCCGGAAGCGATCGCCGCCATGACCGCCGCCGTCAAGGCGCTGGGCGACGCGTTCAAGGAATTCGAAGTGATCGCCGTGCCGACCCGTTATCCGGCCGGCGGCGCCAAGCAGCTGATCCGCGTCCTGACCGGCAAGGAAGTACCCGCCTCCAAGCGCTCGACCGACCTCGGCGTCCAGTGTTTCAACGTCGCCACCGCCTACACCGCCTGGCGTGCCGTCGCTCACGGCGAACCGGTCATTTCCCGGCTGGTCACGGTCACCGGCAATGTCGGCGAACCGTGCAACTGGGAAGTACTGATCGGCACGCCGATGGACGAGCTGCTGCGCATCGGCCAGCCCAAGCCCGACACCGACGGCATCATCATGGGCGGCCCGATGATGGGCTTCCTGGTCCCCGACCACAAAGCGCCGGTCGTCAAGGCGACCAACTGTCTGATCGCCCATTCGCCGACGCTGTTCCCGCCCAAGCCGCCCGAGATGCCGTGTATCCGCTGCGGCGAGTGCGCCCGTGCCTGTCCGCACGAATTGCAGCCGTTCGAGATGTACTGGTTCGCGCGGGCCAAGAATTTCGGCAAGACCCAGGAATACGCCATCTTCGATTGCATCGAGTGCGGCTGTTGTTCCTACGTCTGCCCGTCGCGCATCCCGCTGGTCCAGTATTTCCGCTTCGCCAAGAGCGAAATCTGGGCGCGCGAACGCGACAAGCAGGCAGCCGACAGCGCCAAGGGCCGTTTCGAATTCAAGCAGCTGCGCGAGGAGCGCGAGAAGGCCGAGAAGGCGGAAAAGCTGGCCAAGGCCGCTGCCGCCCAGGCCGCCAAGAAGGCGGCGGAGGCCCTCGCTGCCGCCAGCGCGGGCGACGCCCCGGCCAGCGAGGCGACCGGGGCCACTGCAGCTCCGGCCGCTCCAGCCGATGCGGCGGAAGCCGCCAAGAAAGCCACGATCGAGGCGGCGATGGAACGCGCCCGCGCCCAGCGCGCCGCGGCTCAGCCGAAGAATGTCGATCACCTGCCCCCGGCCGTCGAGAAGGAAATTGCCGACATCGACGCCCGCCACGCCCAGGCTTTCGGGACTGCGGAAACGCCGTCACCGGATGGCGAGAAGAACAGCTAAATCATGGAATTCAATACCTCTCCCTACCTGCTCAAGGAAGCCTCCGTCCAGCGGGTCATGCTCAAGGTCCTGCTCGCCCTGCTGCCGGGCGTCGCCGCCTATGCCTGGCTGTTCGGCCCGGCCATCCTGGTGCACATCGCCCTGACCACGGTCACCGCGCTGCTCGGCGAAGCCCTGATGCTGAAGATCCGCCGCCGTCCGGTGGGCATGTTCCTGACCGACCTGTCGGCCGTCGTCACCGCCTGGCTGATCGCCCTGACCTTCCCGCCGCTGGCTCCGTGGTGGCTGACGGTGACGGCGACCCTGTTCGCGATCGTCATCGCCAAGCAGCTCTACGGCGGTCTCGGCCAGAACCCGTTCAACCCGGCGATGATCGCCTACGCCATTTCCATCGTCTCCTTCCCGGCCCTGATGTCGCAATGGCCGGGTACCGACGGCCACTTCGCCAGCCAACTGCAGGTCATCTTCGGCCTGGCTCCCCGCGTCGACAGCCTGACTTCGGCAACGCCGCTCGATGCGCTGAAAACGGCGCTGATGCTGGCCGGCGATTCGCATACGGCGACGGTAGGCAGCATCCGCGCCAATCCGGAAATCTTCGGCCTGCTCGGTGGTCGCGGCTGGGAATGGATTGCCATCGGCTACCTGGTGGGCGGCCTGTGGCTGATCCAGCAACGCATCATCACCTGGCACATGCCGACCGCGTTTATCGTCGGCATGACCCTGATCGCCGCACCGCTCTGGCTGTGGCAACCGGACGCCTACGCCAGCCCGCTGTTCCACCTGCTGAGCGGCGGCGCCATGCTCGGTGCCTTCTTCATCGTGACCGATCCGGTCACCGGGGCCACGACACCGCGCGGCAAGCTGGTTTTCGCCGCCGGCATCGGCCTGCTCGCCTACCTGATCCGCGTCTTCGGCGGTTATCCCGATGGCGTCGCCTTCGCCGTCCTGCTTCTCAACATCTGCGTTCCGTTGATCGACATGTACACCCAGCCCCCCGTATTCGGCATGAAGGACCAGTGACATGGTGACCGTCAAGGAACCTACCGCCACCAGCATGGCGACGCGCACCGCGGTCATTCTGGTGTTTTTCGTCGCCGCTTTCACCGCCGCCCTGGCCATCGTCTACACCATGACCAAGCCAGCCATCGACGCTTCGGCGGCCGAAGAGAAAATGCGGACCATCAACGAAGTCCTGCCCGGCGACCTGTACGACAATGACCTGCTGGCCGACACCCTGACCATCCCGGCCACCCCGGAACTGGGCCAGGACGACGAATCGACCGTCTATCGCGGCCGCCTCAAGGGGGAAGCCTCGGCGCTGGTCCTCGAAGCCGTCGCCCCGGACGGTTAC
>DATGXM010000549.1:0-7643 GCA_035298985.1 Azonexus sp.
GGATGTCGAAGAGCAGAGTGCGCGAGGCGTTGGACGGATCGGTGACATGCGCGCGGCCGCCGGACAGCTGCCAGGCCAGCCAGGTGTCGATGGTGCCGAAAGCCAGTTCGCCGCGTTCGGCCCGGATGCGGGCACCGGGGATGTGGTCGAGCAGCCATTTGAGCTTGGTGCCGGAGAAATAGGCGTCGAGGACGAGGCCGGTGCGCTGGCGGAACAGTTCGCCGTGGCCGGCGGCGCGCAGGTCGTCGCAGATGCCGGCGGTGCGCCTGTCCTGCCAGACGATGGCGCGATGCAGCGGCTGGCCGGTCGCCCGGTCCCACAGCACGGTCGTTTCGCGCTGGTTGGTGATGCCGACGGCGGCAATCTGCGCGGCCGCCACCCCGTTGTCGCGCAGCGCGGCGCGGGCGACGGCCAACTGGGCCTGCCAGATTTCCAGGGCGTCGTGCTCGACCCAGCCCGGCTGCGGATAGTGCTGGGTGATTTCCTGCCGGGCGATGCCGCGGCTATTTCCCTGCCGGTCGAACAGAATGGCGCGGGCGCTGGTCGTGCCCTGGTCGAGGGCGAGGACGAACTGCTGTGGGCTGGCGGTCATGGCGAACTCCGGCAGGCGGGGTGGCAGCAGTATAGCCGCCTGCTCGCGGCAATGCGGTCCGCTCGGGGGAAGAAAAATGCTGGCAACGGCCGTTCCTTGCCTGTGCTGAATGCGCGTTGTTGGAAAAATGTCCGGAATCGTGGGCGCTGGCGTTTTTTGGGATTAAAAGGAATTAATCGACATTTCCTTTGCGTTAGCACAAGCCCCCGAGCATCTATTACCTTAGTATTAGATCGCCATGAAAAATATCCCTGCCGCCGTTCCGGCGCATCTCAATCCCTTCTTCCTGTCGACCTTGACCGCCAGCCGGGGAGAGCGCCGCCTGGCCTATGGCGCAATCCTCCTGTCGCTGCTCGCCTTCGTCGTCATGGCACCCTTTGCCAAGGAGCAGCTGCCGGCGATAGCGGCCTTCATTCCGATCTATCAATCGGCCTTGGTGGTGATCGACCTGATCACCGTCATCCTCTTGCTCAACCAGTACATTTCATTCAATTCGCGTGCGCTGTTCGTGCTGGGCTGCGGCTATCTGTTCACCGCGTCGATGACGGTGGTCCATACCCTGACCTTTCCCGGGCTCTTCGCGCCGGGTGGCCTGCTCGGCGCCGGGGGGCAAACCACGGCTTGGCTGTACATGCTGTGGCATGGCGGATTTCCGCTGTTCATCATCGGCTATGCGTTGTTCAAGCGACGGGAAAACGATGCCTTGCCGCCCCAGCCGGGGCATCAGCAGGCTAAAACCCTGCTGATGGCCTGCTTCGGCATCCTGAGCATCGTCGCCGGCTTCGCCCTGCTCGCCACGGCCGGGCAGGATCTGTTGCCGGCCATCATGCAGGGCAACCGCTACACGCCGTCGATGATTTTCGTGATTTCCGTCGTCTGGCTGTTCGGCCTCGGGGCGCTGCTCGCGCTGTGGCTGAGCAAGCCGCATTCGGTACTCGACCTGTGGCTGATGGTGGTCATGACCGCCTGGCTGATCGACGTGGCGCTTTCCGCCATGCTCAACCAGGGGCGTTTCGATCTTGGTTTCTATGCCGGCCGGATCTACGGCCTGCTGGCTGCCAGTTTCGTCTTGCTGGTACTGCTCGCCGAAAGCGGCATGTTGTACAAGCAGCTGGTGCAGCTGACCGCGACGCTGCAACGCCTGACAACCCAGGATGCACTGACCGGCATCGCCAACCGGCGAGCCTTCGACGGTGCGCTGGAGGCCGAATGGCGGCGCGCCTTGCGCAGTGGCTTGCCCCTGTCATTGATGATGATCGATGTGGACCACTTCAAGGGCTACAACGACTGCTACGGTCACATTGCGGGCGACAAATGCCTGCAGGCGGTGGCCGGTGCGCTGCGCCTGAGCATGCCGAGGGCGACCGATCTGGTCGCCCGCTATGGCGGCGAGGAGTTCGTCGTGCTGCTGGCGCAGACCGAGCCGGCCATTGCCGGCCAGCTTGCTGAGCGCCTGCGGCGCGCCGTCGAGGATCTGGCCTTGCCGAGCGCGATGTCGCCGTCCGGCTGCGTTTCAGTCAGCATCGGCGTGGCCGGTGTCCGCCTGCGGCACGACGGCGAATACGATGGCCCGACCGGGCTGGTCGAAGCCGCGGACCATCAGCTTTATGCGGCCAAGGCAGCCGGGCGCAACCGGGTTGAAGTGGCCCCGTCGGCCGACGCTGCCTGAGCCGGCCAATTTTCCGGCCGCTTGCCTCGCGGACACATCGACTTCGGCTTGTCCTGCCTGTATTTCACCCCAATTTGTATGACGTTTGATAGACTGCCGTACCGGCTTTTGTTCAATACAGGAGTCGGCAGGAAAGGGCTGTCGGAATCAGCATTCCGGCAGACACAATATCCATCTGACTGGGAGGTCTACATTGAAATCTCGCAAACTGGGAGTTGTTATGTTGTCGCTGGCCGTGTTGGCGGCTGCGGGCTGTACGCGTTCGCTTGACGTCAAATATGCAGGGGGGTTTGATCAGGCATCCGGTGTAAAAACCACATCCTTGAAAAAGGTTGCGATCTTGCCGTTCAACGATGAACGTGCCTGGGTCGACAAGGCTGACGAACAGTCCCGCAGTTATATCGCGAAGCAAGGTGTATGGAAGTTCGGTCTGACTTTTGAAGGCAAGGAGTACACTCCGGTTTCCGGGCTGCTGCAGACTCTGTTTGTTTCCGAATTCAAGGCTGCCGGATACGATGCCGTCGCCAGCGCTTCGCCATCGTCCGACGTGGCCTACAACCTGTCCGGTCGTGTCGTCAATTTCGAATTTGAAAACGAAACTGGCCTGGTGACGGTAACCAGCCGGCGGGTGGTGACCCTTGCCTTGTCGCTCACCGACAGTACGGGCAAATCGGTTCTCGACAACCAACTTTTCAGCGAGAACGATCGGGAAAACGAAGGCATGGGCGTGATGCATTCGACCAATGCGGACAAACTGATGAATCGCGCCCTCAAGAAAGTAGTGACCGACGTGCTGATTCGCTTGAAGCCGCAGCTAGCATCCCGGGACAATATCGATTTCCGCGTGACGCTGAACGGGATTGCCTTGCATCAGGATTCCTATGGGGCATATCAGCTGGCCCACAATATCCGCTAACCGGACAACATGGCATTTTGGCCATGTCTGAACAAAAGGGAGCGGCAATGCTCCCTTTTTTATGGCCGGGGAGGGCAATGGCCCGGTATCGACAGCCATCCGTAGGCCAACAGTTTTCGGCCGATACACGTTCGGCGAACGTAGGGGTTGGCGACTCCATTGGCTGACCCCCAAGGGGAATTCTCAGCCTTGCAAAGCCTCGCAGATCTGCCCGAGGCGCTTCAGGGCGGCATCGATTTCCGGCGTATAGGGCGCCCCGCAATTCAGCCGGATAAAGCCTTCGAAACGGTTGGAATTCGAGAACATCAGCCCGGGCGCGATGAAAATGCCTTCGGCCAGCGCCGCGTCGAACAGCGTTCTCGACGACAGGCCGTGCGGCAACTCGACCCACAGCGCCAGGCCGCCATCCGGTTCGGTCAGCCGGGTGCCGTCGGGAAAATAGGTAGCGATGGCTTCGGCGGTCTGGGCGCGCTGGGTTTTCAGGCAAGCGCGCAGCCGCCGCAGATGGCGGTCGTAGGCGCTGGAAGCCATGAAGTCGGCAGCGGCGAGCTGCGAGAGTTCTTCATTGTTGCGGCTATGGACGTACTTCAGCATCTCGATGCGCGATTGCCAGCGGCCGCAGGTCAGCCAGCCTAGCCGTAAGCCGGGGGCCAGCGTTTTGTGCAGGGAAGCGCAATGGATGACGTTGCCGCCGCGATCCCAGGCTTTCAGCGCCTTGAGCGGGGAATCGCCATTGCTCAGGGCACTGTACGAGTCGTCCTCGATCAGGGCGATGTCGTGCATCGCGCAGAGCGCTACCAGGCGGGCCTTGTGGCTGTCGGGCATGATGCTGCCGAGCGGGTTCTGCAGATGCGGGACGACGACCAGGGCCTTGATCTTGTCCGTAGTCTGTATCGCCAGTTCCAGCGCCTCGATCGAGATGCCGGTCTGCGGGCTGGTGGGGATTTCCAGGGCGCGCAGGCCGAGGGTTTCGAGGATCTGCAACAGCCCGAAGAAAGTCGGCGATTCGACGGCGACGATATCCCCCGGCTGGGTGGTGGCACGCAGGGCCAGATTCAGGGCTTCGATGCAGCCGTGGGTGACGAGGACGTCTTCCGGGGGGAGCAGCATGGCGTTGGCCATGGCGCGCTTGGCGATAACGCTGCGAAAAGTCGGATTGCCGTTGTTGTGAGGCGGGCTGACCAGCAGTTCCGGATGCCGGCGCAGCATGCGCGTGGCGGCATTTTTCAGTGCTTCGCCGGGATAAAGGGCAGGGGCACTGCGGGCGCTGGAGAAATTGACCTTGACCGGGCTGTGCCGGCCGCGGGCGATGAACTCGGAAACCCGCGCGTTGATCCCGACGTACCGGGCTGGGTCCTGCGCCTGGCCGAGAACCGGTTCGGCCAGCGGGCGGACGCTTTGCCGGCGCGGCTGGCGGACAAAATTGCCCGAACGTGGCCGGGCTTCCAGCCAGCCGTCACTTTCGAGATGGCGACAAAGCTGGAGTGCCGTGGACAGGCTTACCCGGTGCCGGGCCATCAGGCTGCGCATGGAGGGAAAGCGGTCGCCGTAGGCCATGGCGCCGGTTTCGATGGCCTCCCGGTAATGGGCGGCCAGACGACGGTAAAGAGGAATCTGGTCCATGGTTCATGTTCTCCCGTTCGTCGTATTTCGCACAGATATAGATTCCCGAAAAGCGAACCATAACAGATGTCGAAACGGCCAACTGCTACGGTGCAGATAGGGCATTTCTGTGGCTGTTTCGGGGTGTCGCCGCTGGCTACGATTTCCTTGCCTCCCGGACCCCGGGATTGATCGAGGAGAATGCGACATGGAAGATCGGCGGACGATGAGCCTTGCCCTGGGTGCCGGCCAAAGCCAGCAGATATTGGTCGAGGCGGGAAGTACCGTGCTGGTGCTTGCCGGGCGGGTGGTGCTGCGCGGCACACTGCTTTGGCTGGCGGACAGCGCGGTGGCTCCGGAACAGGTGTGCGAAACCGAGCAGGCCTGGGTAGCGGAAACGACGGGCTGGGTTCAGATTTTGGCCCAATGCGCCACCCAGATCGTCGTCATTCCGCCCGATGCAGTTTCCTTGTGGTCCCGCGTCGGGCGCTGCCTCGACGCTGTCTTCGGCACAGGCGGCCAGCCGGCGCTACGCAAGGAGCCGTGACCGGTCGGCGGCGAACGGCCTGTCGCTGCCCACCGACGGCGACCGACCCCAGCTCAGGTATAATGCCGGCCTCTCCGCCTAACCCCGAAATCACACCCCATGGCCGACATTCTTTGCCTCAAGGGCGACGCCGCCTTTTCCGCCTTCCGCCTGCAACGCCAGCTCGCCCGCCTGACCGCGGCAGTCTCCGACATCGAATCGGTGACCGCCGACTACTGGCATGTCGTTGCCCAGAAGCGCGCGCTGACCGCCGACGAGCGCGCCAAGCTGGCAAAGCTGCTGGAGGAGGTGCCGGCCGGTGCCGACCAGGGGGAACTGTTCCTCGTCGCACCACGCATCGGCACCATTTCGCCGTGGTCGTCGAAGGCCACCGACATCGCTTTCAATTGCGACCTGGAACCGGCCATCGAGCGCATCGAGCGCGTCGTCGCCTTTCATGTCGTGCTCAAGGGCGGCCGGGCACTGAGCGCCGAGGAGAAGAAGACCGTCGCCGGCCTGCTGCACGACCGCATGACCGAATCGGTGCTGCCCGGCTTCGAAGCCGCCGGCGAACTGTTCCGCCATTTCGCGCCGAAGCCGCTGTCCACCGTCGATGTGCTGGCTGGCGGCCGCGCCGCGCTGGTCGAAGCCAATGGTGCGCTGGGTCTGGCGCTGTCGGAAGACGAAATCGACTATTTGCTCGACATCTTCACCACTGCTGGCCGCAACCCGACCGACGTCGAATTGATGATGTTCGCCCAGGCCAACTCCGAGCACTGCCGCCATAAGATCTTCAACGCCTCCTGGGTGATTGACGGCGAGAAGAAGGACAAGACGCTGTTCGGCATGATCCGCGAAACGCACCAAGCCAACCCGCAAGGCACGGTGATGGCCTACGCCGACAACGCCTCGATCATCGAAGGCGCCACCATCCAGCGCTTCTACCCGGATGCCGACCGCGGCTACAGCTACAAGGAAGAGCTGACCCACATCCTGACCAAGGTCGAGACGCACAATCATCCGACGGCGATTTCGCCGTTCCCCGGCGCTTTCACCGGCTCCGGCGGCGAAATCCGCGACGAAGGCGCCACCGGCAAGGGTTCCAAGCCGAAGGCCGGCCTCTGCGGCTTCTCGGTTTCCAACCTGAACCTGCCGGATGCCCCGCAGCCTTGGGAAAAGGCCTATGGACGCCCGTCGCGCATCGCTTCCGCCCTCGACATCATGCTCGAAGGCCCGATTGGTGCTGCCGCGTTCAACAACGAATTCGGCCGCCCGAACCTGACCGGCTACTTCCGCACCTACGAGCAGGATGTCGCCGGCACCGTGCGCGGCTACCACAAGCCGATCATGATCGCCGGCGGCCTGGGCAGCATCCAGGCGCAGCAGTCGTTCAAGGAAGAAACCTTCCCGGTCGGCACCAAGTTCGTGCAACTGGGCGGCCCCGGCATGCTGATCGGCCTGGGCGGCGGCGCCGCCTCGTCGATGACCGCCGGCGTCAATGCCGAAGACCTCGACTTCGCCTCCGTCCAGCGCGGCAACCCGGAAATCCAGCGCCGCGCACAGGAAGTCATCGACCGTTGCTGGCAGATGGGCGCCAACAACCCCATCCTGTCGGTGCATGACGTCGGCGCCGGCGGCGTCTCCAACGCCTTGCCGGAACTGGCCCACTCGGGCGGCGTCGGCGCCGTGTTCGACCTGCGCAAAGTGCCGACCGAAGAGCCGGGCATGTCGCCGGCCGAAATCTGGTCCAACGAATCGCAGGAACGCTACGTGCTGGCCATTCCGGCCGACCGCATCGCCGAATTCCAGGCCATGTGCGAGCGCGAGCGCTGCCCGTTCGCCGTGGTCGGTGAAGCGACCGGCGACGGCCACCTGACCGTCACCGATGACCATTTCGGCGTCAATCCGGTCGATATGGAAATGGAAGCGCTGCTCGGCAAGCCGCCGCGCATGACCCGCGACGTGACCCATCAGCCGGAAACCTTCGTTTCCTTCGACGCCACTGCCATCGAACTGAAGGACGCCGCCTATCGCCTGATGCGGCTGCCGACCATCGCCGACAAGACCTTCCTGATCTCGATCGGCGACCGCTCGGTGGGCGGCATGACCGCCCGCGACCAGATGGTCGGCCCGTGGCAGGTGCCGGTGGCCGACGTGGCCGTCACCACGATGGGCTACCAAGGCTACCTCGGCGAAGCCTTCGCCATGGGGGAGCGCACGCCGCTCGCCGTGTTCGACGCGCCGGCCTCCGGCCGCATGGCGATCGGCGAGGCGCTGACCAACCTGGCCGCCGCCGATGTCGGCGAACTGGGCAAGGTCAAGCTGTCGGCCAACTGGA
>DATGXM010000550.1:0-14911 GCA_035298985.1 Azonexus sp.
CAGCTGGCGACGTCAGGCGAACTTACTGCCCCCCAAGGGGACTTCCTTTCGGGCGCGGTCGACGGGGAATTTGCCCTTAATTTCGCAAGGATGCGGTCGCGGGCGCTCATTGTGCGGATTCCTTCGCGGTGCGGCGCAACAGGAAGGTGGCGATGTGCTCGCCGGGCAGGCTGGGGGTGGTGCGGCCTTCCTGCTGGTCCTTCCAGGCGGCGTGGCCGAGGATGTTCATCAGGCAGCCGCAGTCGGCGCTGACCACGCGCTCGGCGCCGGTGGCCTTCAGGGCCTTGACCTTGTCTTCGACCATGGCGCCGGAGATTTCCGGTTGCTTGACCGAGAAGGTGCCGCCGAAGCCGCAGCATTCGGATTCGTGGTCCTGCTGGGCGATCGTCACCTTGGACAGGCTGCCGAGCAGCTTCTTGCCGGTGATGTGCACGCCCATTTCGCGGCGGGCCGAGCAGGAGGTATGAAGGACGACGGTGCTGTCGCTGCCCAGGTCTTCCGGCTTGAAGTCAAGGACCTCGACCAGGAACTGGGTCAGTTCGTAAACACGGGCGGAGAGCTTCTCGGCGGCCGCCTTGCGTGCCGGATCGGCGGCGAACAGCTTGGGGTAATGGTGCTTCATCATGCCGGCGCACGAGCCGGACGGCACGACTACCGGCCAGTCGTTCGGGAACAGGGTGAGCTGGAGTGCCGCCACCTTGCGCGCTTCGTCGGGGAAACCGCTGCTATAGGCCGGCTGGCCGCAGCAGGTTTGCTCTTCCGGGAAATGCACGCGGATACCCTGGCGTTCGAGCAGCGTGATGGCATCCATGCCGGCACCGGGGAAAAACTGGTCTACGACGCAGGTTGCGAAAAAATAGACGTCGGTAGGGTATGCAGATCGGCTATGCATTTTGTCTCCGTTCAAATTATTTATCGGTCAAATGGTCAGACCAATAATTGGTATGGACGAAATTTTGCGTGAATACCGTGACTTAGTCAATCCGGGATAGGGAAATCCCTACGCTTGCACTTTGTCCAGGCGATGATTAGAATGTGTTGGTCTTACCAATCAATGTGGTCTTACCAATGCCAAGCAAGGTGCAGGTTCCGCGTATTTCCGATGCCATCGCTGCCACGCTGGAGCGGCGCATCCTCGAAGGCTCGCTGAAGCCCGGCGACCGCCTGCCGCCGGAACGCGAACTGGCGGTGGACCTCGGCGTTTCCCGCCCCAGCCTGCGTGAAGCGATCCAGAAGCTGGCCTCCAAGGGCATGGTGCAGAGCCGCCAGGGCGGCGGTACCTATGTGACCGATGTTCTGGATACCAGCTTTTCCGACCCCTGGCAGGACATGATGGTCAAGCACCCCAATTTGCGCGAGGACATGCTCGAGTTCCGCCGCATGCTCGAAGGCCAGGCCGCGGAGTGGGCCGCCGAACGGGCGACCGCTGCCGACCTGCAGCTGCTGGAACAAACCTTTGCCGCCCTGATGGATGCCTTCGAATCCGATGACGCCAACAAGCGTTCGGAAGCCGACATCGCCTTCCATCAGGCCATCGGCGATGCCGCGCACAACGTGCTGATCGGCCACCTGTCCAGCGCCTTGCTGCACCTGATGCACGACAACATCCGCCTCAACCTCGGCGAATTGAAGGCCGTTCCCGCCGCCAGCCGCTTGCTCAAATCCCAACACGAGGCGATCTACAAGGCGGTTCGCGAGAACAAGCCGCAGGCTGCCCGTTCCGCCGCCGAGACGCACATCGATTTCGTGCGCGAGACGCTGGCCCAGACCCTGCGTTCCGTCGCCCGCCGCGAGACGGCCGAGCGCCGGCTGAGTACCGATTTCTCAACTTCCTGATTTTTCGATTCGATCCCCGAAAGGACCCACCCCATGGAACAGCTTGTCATCCCCTTCGAAAAACTGCGCATGACCGACGTCGACCAGGTCGGCGGGAAGAACTCGTCGCTCGGCGAAATGATCAGTCAACTGGCTGACACTGGCGTTCGCGTTCCCGGCGGCTTTGCCACCACCGCCCACGCCTACCGCGTCTTCCTCGCCCAGTCCGGCCTCGATGCCAAGATCAACGCCGTCCTCGACGCGCTCGACGTCGATGACGTGAACGCCCTGGTCAAGGCCGGCGCCGAGATTCGCCAGTGGATCATCGACACCCCGTTCCCGATGGACCTGACCATCGCCGTCACCGAGCAGTATCAGCGCCTGGTCGCCGATTCCACCGCCGACATGTCCTTCGCCGTGCGCTCCTCGGCCACCGCCGAAGACCTGCCGGACGCTTCCTTCGCCGGTCAGCAGGAAACCTTCCTGAACATCGTCGGCCTGGAAAACATCATGCACGCGATCAAGGAAGTGTTCGCTTCCCTGTACAACGACCGCGCCATTTCCTACCGCGTCCACAAGGGCTTCGTGCACGCCGACGTTGCCCTGTCCGCCGGTATCCAGCGCATGGTCCGCTCCGACAAGGGCGCGGCCGGCGTGATGTTCACGCTGGACACCGAATCCGGTTTCCGTGATGCCGTGTTCGTCACTTCCAGCTACGGCCTGGGTGAAACCGTCGTGCAAGGCGCCGTCAATCCGGACGAGTTCTACGTGCACAAGCCGATGCTGGAAGCTGGCAAGAAGGCCGTCGTCCGCCGCAACCTCGGTTCCAAGATGATCAAGATGACCTTCGCCGCCGAAAAAGTCGCCGGCAAGTCCACCATCACCGAGGATGTCGAGGAATCGCTGCGTCACCAGTTCTCGATCAATGACGAAGAAGTCATGGAGCTGGCCCGTTACGCCCAGATCATCGAAAAGCACTACGGTCGTCCGATGGACATCGAGTGGGGCAAGGACGGTGTCGACGGCAAGCTGTACATCCTGCAGGCCCGTCCGGAAACCGTGCAGTCGCAAGCTGCCGCCGGCAAGCAGGAAAAGTTCAAGCTGAAGTCCTTCTCCAAGGTGCTCGCCTCCGGCCGCGCCATCGGCCAGAAGATCGGCGTCGGCCCGGTCCGCGTCGTCAAGGACCCGAAGGAAATGGACCAGGTCAAGCCGGGTGACGTACTCGTCGCCGACATGACCGACCCGAACTGGGAACCGGTCATGAAGCGCGCTTCCGCCATCGTCACCAACCGTGGCGGCCGTACCTGCCACGCCGCGATCATCGCCCGCGAACTGGGCATCCCGGCCATCGTCGGCTGCGGCGACGCCACCGAAACCCTGACCGAAGGCGAAGTCGTGACGGTTAGCTGCACGGAAGGCGATACCGGCCACGTGTACCGCGGCAGCCTCGACTACGAAATCACCACCCGCGATATCTCGGCCATGCCGGACGTCCCGGTCAAGGTCATGATGAACGTCGGCAACCCGGAACTGGCCTTCGAATTCGCCCAGCTGCCGAACGCCGGCGTCGGCCTGGCCCGCGTCGAGTTCATCATCAACAACGTCATCGGCATCCACCCGAAGGCCATCCTCGACGTCGAGCGCCTGCCGGCTTCCAAGCGCGAGGAAATCAAGCGCCGTGCCCGTGGCTACGCTTCGCCCAAGGCCTTCTTCGAAGAGAAGCTGGTCGAAGGCGTGTCCACCATCGCCGCCGCCTTCTGGCCGAACCCGGTCATCGTCCGTCTGTCCGACTTCAAGTCCAACGAATACCGCAAGCTGCTCGGCGGCGAACTGTACGAGCCGGAAGAAGAAAACCCGATGCTCGGCTTCCGCGGCGCTTCCCGCTACATCGCCCACACCTTCGAAGACTGCTTCGAAATGGAATGCCGTGCGATGAAGAAGGTACGCGAGGAAATGGGCCTGACCAACGTGCAACTGATGGTCCCCTTCGTGCGTACCGTTGGCGAGGGCAAGGCCGTGGTCGAACTGCTGGCCGAGCATGGCCTGAAGCAGGGCGAACATGACCTGAAGCTGATCATGATGTGCGAAATCCCGTCCAACGCCCTGTTGGCCGACGATTTCCTGCAAATCTTCGACGGCTTCTCGATCGGCTCCAACGACCTGACCCAGCTGACCCTCGGCCTCGACCGCGACTCCGGCCTGGTTGCCAACCTCTTCGACGAACGCGACCCGGCCGTCAAGATGCTGCTCGCCATGGCCATCTCCGCTGCCAACAAGGCCGGCAAGTACATCGGTATCTGCGGCCAGGGCCCGTCCGACCACCCGGATCTGGCCGAATGGCTGATGGATCAGGGCATCTCGTCGATCTCCCTGAACCCGGACACCGTGGTCGATACCTGGACCCGTCTGGCGACGCACAAGAAGGGCTAAGCATAACGGTGCATGACCGTGCCCTGTGGGCCGGTCAGCTCGATAAGCTGAAATGAAACAGGCCGGGAATTCGCTCCCGGCCTGTTTTTTTAGGGTTGAGTTTTCCCCGGCAGCCTTAGCGGTCCAGCCCGGACTGCTTGTAGTCGTCGTGACAGTTCTTGCAGGTTCGCGTCATGTCGGCGACGGCGCCTTTCAACGCCTCGGGATTGCCCGTTTTGGCCACTTCCTTCAGGCGGCTTGCATCGGCCTGGAATTTTTCGACCTGGGCACGAAAGCGTGGCCAGTCCTGCCAGATTTCCGGTTTCGCCTTGGTGTCGCCCTCGTGCGAGCCGGCGACAAAACCGTCGATGGCTGCCCGCGACAGCATCTCCAGGTAGCTGGCGTGGCGGTTCAATTCATCGCGGTTCATCGGTATCTTGCCCTTGGCCATCGCCGATACCTGTTCATAGTGCCGCTTGACCATGGTCATCACCGCGCGGCGGTAGCGGATCGGTTCTTCGTAGCGGCTGGCTTCTGACCAGGCGGCGACCGAAAAGACGAGGATGGTCGAAGCGATGAACGATCTTGCGAATACTTTTTTCTTGAGCATGGTTGAATCCCCGTCTGGTGCTGTTTTGTACATTATGGCTATTATTCTGACAGGCCATCAATTTCGTCCAGGGGTGGGGAAATGAAAAAACAACACTGGTTTGCTTGCCTGATGTTTTTCGCGGGGGGATACGTCATGGCGCAGGACGCTCCTTCTGTCGTGCGGAACGACTGCTCGCGTTGCCATGGTCTGGACGGCATCGCCACCAAACCGGCCATGCCGCACTTGAACGGCCAACTCGACAACTACCTGATTGCGTCGATGAAAAAGATGCAGAAAGGACGTTTGCCGACCACGGTCGAGAACCACGTCCCGGCCGCGCTGACGGAAAGCGAACTGGCCGCCATCGCCCAGTACTACCAGGCGGTCAAGGCGACCCGTCCCCCCCAGGAAACGAACCCGGAGAAAGTGGCGCAGGGTGAAGTCGTATTCCGCAATCGATGCAACGACTGCCATGGCGACAATGGTCGCGAGGCGGACAAGGATGCGCCGCTCATGGCGGCCCAGAACCTGCAGCACATGCTTCACCAGATCGATTTGTTCGTCAGCGGAAAACGAAAATTCGGCTTCCTGCAGGACGACGCATTCAAGGGCTTGAGTCGGGAAGAGTTGGAGTCGGTCGCCCATTTCTTCGCCAGCCAGGACCAGATTGCACCGCCTGCGGCGGCAGTCGGCGGTGGTAAGAAGAAAAGGCGTTAGATGTGAATCTGGCGCTTGTCCCAAGGGGATTTTCCCTGGGGCACTCGGCAAGCTGAATTAAGAGGCCAAAATGAAGAAGGCCGGGAAAACCCCGGCCTTCTTCACGTTTGTCATGCAGCTATTTCAGTGCCGCAGTAATTTCCGGACTGTTGAGCAGTTGTTCAACGGCCTGGCGGAAAGCCGGCGGAATGACTTCCTTGGCGTGGCCGGGCGGATTGATCACGCTGCCGCCGAGATTGAGGTCGGCCTTGATGGTTTTCTGCGCCAGTTCCTTGCCATTGCTATCGGCCACAGCAAGACGCAGGGTGTAGCCCAGGCCGGTGTTCTGGAATGTGTCAGAAACCCACTCGCTGATGTCGAGCAGCAGCAGGCGGTCGCGTTGGGTGGCGACCAGGCTCGTGACGGCGGCTTTGTTGTCACCTGCGGGCTGCGTTTCGACGACGATGACGTTGGCGCCGTTACGCACCAGTGCAGCCTTGATGGCACTGCTGAATTCGCTCGAAAGAGGGCGACCGCTGGCGGTCAGGACATCGAAGGGGTTGCCGAAGCCGCCGCGCTGCATGCCGACGAAGTCGGGAGAGCTCTTGCCGGCAAGGATGTACGGGCGCCCGTCCAGGCTGGCGACGGCGACTGACTTGTCGGTACGAGTGGTGGTAGTGGCGTTGGCGTCATGGTAAGCATGCTTGTTACCGACGGCGCAACCGCCCAGCAATGCAAGGGCAGCCAAGGACAGGACAGCTCTGGCAAGTGTTTTGATTCGGCGTGTACTCATGGTTTATCAATGTCATTGAGATATGTTATCGGGATGACGATCTTAACCTACTGGCCGAAAATAAGAAATGTAATAACAACGGTGATTTTCAAAACCAGAGTACGTTGAATTGTAAAAAAAGACAAAAACAAACAAGGCCGGGTAGAACCGGCCTTTTATTTTTTCCGACGACGACAAGCTACGGGGTGTGGCCCGTAGAGCGCCTGCGGATACCTAGCAGACCAAGGCCAAACAATCCAACACCAATGAGGGCCATGCTGTTGGGTTCCGGTACATTTATATTGGTGCATCCTGGAGCAGTCGGTGGGCAGGCGAAGGTATTGTCCTGCACCCATGCGGCTTCCGCACCACCCGCAACATAGATCATCTGCCAGTCGAGATCGAAGTAGTCATAGTCCGAGGTATGGATCAGGTCATCCAGTTCCTTGTTATAGACGGCGAAGGCGGCGTCATTGACCCCCAGGTTTTGCGGTACGGTCTCGTTGCCCAGAGAATTTTTTTCGGTCGTAGTACAGGGGCCAAAGTGAATGAACTGCTTGCCGGTGCCGGGGTCGCCGGCACAGATGTCGCTATGCACGTAAGCCCAGGGGGCATACGAAGCGAAGTCGGTGTCCAGCACATTGGGGTCAATGTCACTGACGCCGGTAATCGGCGCCAGCGGTGATGCACCGGTTCTCAAATAATAGGTCTTGTCGGCCAGTAAGCCGCTACCGTCACCATCCACGGTGTCGCGCAAGGTGACTTTCGCCCAGAGCAGCAAGGATTGCTCGTCCAGCGCCGTACCGTTTCCGGTTTCGTTGAATCGGAAGTAGGAAACGAACTGGCTGGCACCCAGAAAGGTACGCAATGAGCCGATGCTCGCATTCCATTGACCATTCACATCGCCTGCCGGTCCATTGATAGGCTCGCTGGCCGCGGTGGAGAAGGAACTGCTGCCGCCAGGTTCTGGCGTGTTGTAGGCATTGTCCATGCCGACAGGATTGAGTTGCGCCGCGGCATTGTTCGAACCGGTGCCAAAGATGATGAAGTCTTTGATCTGCCCGTCAGATGCCGAGACCCCATAAGGCGTGCTGTTTCCTGATGTTCCGTATTTGTAATTGAGGAAATTGAGCGAATAGATGGTGAAGTCACCATATTGGAGACAGTCACCGACGCCTTGGCAGGTGCTGCTTGGGGGAAGGGTCACGGCAAACGCAGAACCGCTACCCAGGCAGAGGACCAGTGCCGCTATACGGGATGCAGTGGATTTCATGTTGGTAACCTCTGGGTGTTAATTGTGGTTTACCAAAAGCATATCTAGTGCCGGATTTTAGTGCTTTGAATTTATTGGAAAAATTTGTTTATGGCGTCGTGTTTGTAAATAAATGCGATCTGGCTTGTTTCATACGTTCGGCATAAAAAAACAAAGCCCCCAATCGCTTGGAGGCTTTGCCGGCAGTCAGATGGCCCCCTGTTCGAGGTCGTCTTCATCGGGTTGGCGTATCGCTTAGCGCATCACCTTGAGCAGTTCGACCTCGAAGGTCAGCGTTGCATTGGGCGGCACGGCACCCCCGGCTCCGCGGCTGCCGTAAGCGATTTCCGGGGGGCAGGTCAGCTTGGCCTTGCCGCCTTCGCGCATTTTGGCGACACCTTCCGTCCAGCAGGGAATGACGCGGTTGAGCGGAAAGGTGGCAGGCTGGCCGCGTTTGTAGGAGCTGTCGAATTCGCTGCCGTTGGCCAGCGTGCCGCGGTAATGGACCTGGACGGTGGACTGGGCGGTCGGCTGTTCGCCGGTGCCGTCCTTCAGCGATTCGTAGATCAGGCCGCTCGGTGTGTGTTCGGTCTGGCCGGCCAGGGCCGAGCAGGCGGTGAGGGCGACGAGGGAGCCGATGGCGATGGTTTGCTGGAATTTGATCATGGGTCTTGAGTGAGAAATGGTCAGGGTTGAGCGGTAACGGCGAGGTTGTCGACGAACATCACACTGGGAAAGGTTCGTTTCAGCAACTTGCTGTAGAAATTGGTCATGGTCGCGCCATCTTCGTAACGTACCCGGCTGCCGACCTTCAGTTCGGTCTTCTGGATGGCGATCCAGGCCTTATCCTTGCTGCCGGTCTTGGCGACTTCGACATAGGTGAATTCGTTGGCGTGGATGACGTCAAGGATCTTGCCTTCGTTCGGCATGTCGGCGGCGCGCGGCGGTTTTTCCGGCGCGAGCATGTCGCGGGCCTGGGCTGGGGTGGGATGACCGGGCGGCGGCGCAGCCTGCAAGGGCAGGGCGATCGCGGCGACGAGCAGCCACCCGTATCGGCAAAGCAGGTGAGTTCGGTGGGGCATGGAACACTCCGAGAATGAGGCAGACGGACGTTTTATCATGCCTGACAGTGGCTTGGATATCCCTTCTCTTGGCCGATTGCGGGAATCGGTTACAGTGTGCCCCCGCCTATCTCCGTGTTTCCGCCCGCCGATGTATTTGCGCGACGATCAATCTCCGACCAGGGCAGCCGATACTCGGCAGGAAACGACGCAGCCCAGCATCCGCCGGGATTTTGTCGAATGGCATCGCGGCCGGCAGCCCTATGTCTTCTGGGGACTGGATGTCGACACGCCGGCGGTCGTGGATCGGGCAGCGGAAACCGCGAGCCATCTCGGCGACTGGTTGCTCGATGCTTACGAACGCCAGCCGCATGTCACGCTCGACCTGTGCGGATTTCCCAATCGCCAGCCGAGCAGCGTCGACGAATTCGGCCCCGATTTGCTGGCTCGCCAGATTGCCACCTTGCGCGCTGTCGGCCCGGCGCCGTTCCGCATCGAAATCGGCGATCCGGACAGCTTCCAGTCGGCAGCTTATCTCGCCGTGCACGACCCGGTCGGCGGTATTGCCGCGCTGCGCCATTGCCTGGCGATCGACGGCGAGCATCGGCTGTTCGGCGACTACGTGCCGCATGTGACGCTGGGGCTCTACGCGCAGGCTGTGTCTTTCGCCGCCGTCCTCGATCGTTTGCTCGCCTGTCGCATGCCCGAGCCGGTGCTGTGCCAGATCGACCGGCTTTCGTTGATGGCCTATGACCCGACCGAAATCGGCGGCAGATTGGTTACCTTGGCCGATTATCAGTTGGCCTCCGGCGAGTTGTGCTGGCGCGACGACATGCTCGGTTACGACCTGGCTTTCCTGAAAAGTGCTCTGGATGCCTGCTGAGCCATCCAGACGCGGCCCGTTAGCCGTCGGGCGCAGCTTTTCCGGCCGCCTTGGGGCAGAATGTGGGCAAGGAGGTGAATGATGGTTGCCGGAAACCTGGTCGATAAACTGCGCTCCCTGATGGGCGCCGGAACCGAGCATATTGCCCTGACGGCGCGGGGCGTCGAGCAATTGCGCTCGCAGTTGCGCGAGTGCGCCGAAGGGCAGGGTGGCGAGGTGTCGGCGCGCAGCCGCGCCGCCCGCCTGGCGGAAACCTACCTGCACCTCAATGACGAGGGGCGGCAACGCTTCCTGAAACTGATCGCGCTCGAATTCGGCCCCGATCCGGCGAAAGTGGCAACCGCGCACCAGGCTTACCAGAGGGCCGTCGGCACGCCCGACCAATGGAAGGCGGAAGCCGCCCTGCGCGGCGCCATGCGCTCCTCGCGCATCCGCATCCTGACCCAGTTCAACGCCATGCCCCAGGGCGTCAAGTTCCTCGTCGATCTGCGCGCCGACCTGCTGCGCTATCTGGAAAACGACAAGGAACTGGCGGTACTCGACCGCGAACTGGAGTCGCGCCTGTCGGCCTGGTTCGACGTCGGCTTCCTCGAATTGCAGCGCATCACCTGGAATTCGCCGGCCGCCTTGCTGGAGAAGCTGATCGAATACGAGGCAGTGCATGAAATCCGTTCGTGGACCGACCTGAAAAACCGTCTCGATTCCGACCGCCGCCTGTACGCCTTCTTCCATCCGCGCATGCCGGCCGAGCCGCTGATCTTCGTCGAGGTCGCGCTGACCGACCATCTCGCCGACAACGTGCAGGCCCTGCTCGACGAGAACGCCCCGGTCTTCGACCACCGCAAGGCGGATACGGCGATTTTCTATTCCATTTCCAATACTCAGGTCGGCCTGCGCGGCGTGTCCTTCGGCAATTTCCTGCTCAAGCGTGTCATCGACGACCTGAAGCGGGATTTCCCCAAACTGGCCCAGTTCGCCACGCTGTCACCGATGCCCGGTCTGGCGGCGTGGGTGCGCAAGAATCCCCAAGTCCTGGCCGGAGCCGGCATCGAATTGTCGCTCGACGAGTTGTCCGCCGGCAGCTGGGCAGCCAATAAGAAAATGGTCCGTACCCTGCGCGATCCGCTGCACCGCCTGGCCGCCCGCTACCTGGCCAGCGCCAAGCAGGGCGGCGGCGAGAGCGGCCCGCCGTCCGACCCGGTATCGCGTTTCCACCTCGGCAACGGCGCCCGGGTGGAGCGTCTGAATTATCTGGGTGATAGTTCGGCCAAGGGTTTCCGGCAGTCTTTCGGCCTGATGGTCAATTATCTGTACAGCCCGGACGATATCGAGGCCAACCTCGAAGCCTTCGCCGGCCGGGGAACGATCGCCATGTCGGCCACGGTCCGCCGCCTGGCGAAGGCAGAATTGCTCACACCCGAAGCAGCGCCTTGACCAGGCGTTCCGAGAGCTGGTCTTCGGTGAATTGTGGTTCGTTCGGCGGATAAAGGGAGTTTTCGTCGATCGTGAAACCGTGTTCCAGCGACAGGGCGCGCAGTTCCTTGATCTTCTGGCAGGCCTTGAGTTGCTCCTTCAATACCGGATCGAGCCGGGCTTTGTCGGAAAATGCCTTGATGGGGGCGACGGACATGCTGTTCTCCAAATAGCGGGTTGTAGGGCTGGGACGCGTGATAGGCGGCCTGGTCGGGTTCACGACAAAAAGCCGGAATTTATTGCGTCCCGCCGAGCCTTACGCAATAAAAAGGCCAGCCTGATCCAGTCTTGCCCGCCCCCGGCAAATTCGTCTCGCCGAGGCCCATCTGCTACCATTCGCCCCTGATTTTTCCGGTCGTTCTCCTTGTCCTCTCTCCCCGAAATTTTCGCGCCCGACGGGCCGCTCGCCCGGGCCATTGGCGGCTACCGCATCCGCCAGCAGCAGGTCGATATGGCCGAGCGCATTGCCGCCGCCATTCACGGCAACTCGGTCTTCATCGCCGAGGCGGGTACCGGCACGGGCAAGACCTTTGCCTATCTGGTGCCGGCGCTGCAGTCCAACGGCAAGGTGATCGTCTCCACCGGCACCAAGACCCTGCAGGACCAGCTGTTCAACAAGGACCTGCCGATGGTCCGCGACGTGCTGAAGGCGCCGGTCAAGATCGCGCTGCTCAAGGGGCGCGCCAACTACGTTTGCCCGTATCACCTGAACCGGGCGCTGGCCGACGGCCGTTTCCTGACCCGCGAGGACGCCGCCGACGCCCGCCGCATATCGGTCTTCGCCAAGACCACGCAGACCGGCGACAAGGCCGAATGCATCGAAGTCAACGAAAACTCGCCGGTCTGGAACCACGCCACCTCGACGCGTGACAACTGCCTGGGCCAGGACTGCCCGGACTACAAGGAATGCTTTGTCATGCAGGCGCGCAAGGAGGCGATGGCGGCCGACCTAGTGGTGGTCAATCACCACCTGTTCTTCGCCGACGTCATGCTGCGCGACGAGGGCATGGCCGAACTGCTGCCGGCCTGCAATACGGTGATCTTCGACGAGGCGCACCAGTTGCCGGAAGTGGCGACCCTGTTCTTCGGCGACAGCGTATCGACGGCACAAGTCGTCGATCTGGCACGCGACGCCAAGGCCGAGGGCCTGACCAGCGCCCGTGATTGCCTCGACATCCAGAGCGGTGCCAAGTCCATGGAAAAGGCGGCGCGCGACCTGCGACTCTCGGTCGGCGTAGATGCCGGCCGCTTCTCCTACGACCAGTTGCAGGAGCGGCTAGAGTTCGCTCCGGCACTGAAACTGCTCGACGAAGAGGTGGCCAAGTACGCCGCCATCCTCGAAACCCAGGCCCAGCGGGCCGAAGGCATCGAGAAATGCTGGCAACGCGCACTGGAACTGCAACAGCGCCTCGCCCAGTGGCAAAACCTGGCCGATCTCGGCTACGTGCGCTGGGGCGAAGCCTTCACCCAGTCGCTGCAACTGAACTCGACGCCGCTCAAGGTCGCCGACATTTTCCGCAAGCAGATGGGCGGCCATCCACGCGCCTGGATCTTCACCTCGGCCACCCTGGCGGTGCAGGGCAAGTTCCACCACTACTGCGCCGAACTCGGCTTGGGCGATCCCGATTCCGCCTGCTGGCACAGCCCCTTCGACTACGGCGAGCAGGCCGTGCTCTATGTGCCGCTCGGCATGCCCGATCCGAACGCCTGGAACTACACCGAGACGGTGGTCGACGCCGCCTGGCCGGCAGTCAAGGCGGCCAACGGCGGTGCCTTCTTCCTGTGCACCAGCCTGCGCGCCATGCGCCGCACCCACGAACTGCTCAAGGCCAAGATCGAGGACGAAGGCCTCGATATCCCGCTGCTGGTCCAGGGCGAGGGCAGCAAGAATGACCTATTGCAGCGCTTCCGCAGCCACGGCGCCTCCATCTTGGTCGGCAGCCAGAGCTTCTGGGAAGGCGTTGACGTGCGCGGCGAAGCTCTGTCGTTGGTCGTCATCGACAAGATTCCCTTCGCGCCGCCCGACGACCCGGTGCTGTCGGCCCGCATCGAGCAGATGAAGCGTGAAGGCCGCAACGCCTTCATCGAATACCAGCTGCCGCGCGCCGTCATCAACGTCAAGCAGGGTGCCGGCCGCCTGATCCGCGACGAGAACGACAAGGGCGTGCTGATGATCTGCGATCCCCGACTCATATCAAAGCCGTATGGCCGCAAGGTCTGGCAAAGTCTGCCCCCGATGAAGCGCACCCGCGAACTGCAGGTCGTCCTCGACTTTTTCGCCAATCGATGAAAAACACTTTCGATCAACTTCGCGAACGCCAGCCGCAACTGTTCTCGGCCGCGGCCATCACCATCGGCTCCGCTGCGATGCAGGCCATGGCCGACCTCATTGCGGCCATCGAGTCGGTCATCGCGCTGCCGGCCTTCCAGGCACATGCGCTGGCCCAGTCCCCGGAAATCGCCCGCCTGCCGACCAAAGAGCGCAGCGTGTTCATGGGCTACGACTTCCACCTGACCGCCAGCGGTCCCCGGCTGATCGAAATCAACACCAACGCCGGCGGCGGTCTGCTCAACGCCTACCTGCTGGCCGCCCACGGCCACGCTGCTGACGGAGCGCGCATCCGCGACGATGTCGTTGCCATGTTCCGCGAAGAATGGCGGCTGGTGCGCGGCGATGCCCCGCTGCGCCGTATCGCCATCGTCGACGAGAAGCCGGCCGAGCAGTTTCTGGGGCCGGAGTTCATCCTGTTCAAGGAGCTGTTCGAGCAGCACGGCATTGCGGCGGTGGTGTGCGACCCTTCCGAACTGGAGCGCGATGGAGACGGCCTGAGCCACGCCGGCCAGCGCATCGACCTGATCTACAACCGGATGACCGATTTCGCCCTCGACGCCACGGAGAACGCCACCATCCGCGCCGTGTTCGAGCAGGGCGGTGTCGTGCTGACCCCGCATCCGCGCGCCCACGCCCTGTATGCCGACAAGCGCAACCTGATGCAGCTGTCCGATGATGCGGCGCTGCTGGAGTTGGGCGTCGATGAAGCCAAGCGACGCATCCTGCTCGCAGGCATCCCGCAAACCGTGACCGTCACGCCCGAGCAGGGCGATGCCTTCTGGGCCGAACGCAAGCGCTGGTTCTTCAAGCCGCCGGCCGGCTTCGGCAGCCGTGCCGCCTATCGCGGCGACAAGCTGACCAAGCGGGTCTTCGAGGAAATTCTGCATGGCGGCTACATCGCGCAGGAAATCGCCTTGCCGTCCGAGCATGTCGTGCCGGTCGGCGAGGGCGAGGCGACCATGAAGGCCGACATCCGCTGCTACGTGTACGACGGCCATATCCAGCTGGTTGCGGCGCGCCTCTACCAAGGGCAAACCACCAATTTCCGGACGCCGGGCGGCGGATTCGCCCCGGTGTTCGTCGCCTGACGAGTAAAATCACGCCATGAAAGTATTCGGTATCGCCGGCTATTCCGGTTCCGGCAAGACGACCCTGCTGGAAAAGCTGATCCCCCAACTGACCGCCCGCGGCCTCACGGTCTCGGTAATCAAGCACGCCCACCACGGCTTCGACATCGACCGTCCGGGCAAGGATTCCTGGCGCCATCGCGAGGCGGGGGCGACTGAAGTGCTGCTCTCCTGCGGCGACCGTTGGGCGCTGATGCACGAACGGCGCGAGGAGCCGGAGCCGACCCTCGACGAACTGCTCGGCCACCTGTCGCCCTGCGATCTGGTGCTGATCGAAGGCTTCAAGCAGGAACCCGTGCCCAAGCTGGAAGTCTATCGCCCTGAAAATGGCAAGCCGCCGCTGTTCCCCGAGCGCACCGACATCGTGGCCGTCGCCACCGATGCCGACATCGCCACCGATCTGCCCAAACTGCCGCTGAACGATTTCGCCGCCATCGCCGATTTCGTTATCCAAACCATGCAATTGCAGGAACGCCCATGCTGAGTTTCGAACAAGCCC
>DATGXM010000551.1:0-5586 GCA_035298985.1 Azonexus sp.
TGGTCTCGCCGGTCGAATTCATCCCGCTGGCCGAAGAGGCCGGCATCATCACCGAACTCGGCGAATGGGCGCTGGCCGAGGCGGCGCGGCAGATCGTCGCCTGGCGCCGGCAGGGCATCGCCGTGCCGCGCATGGCGGTCAACCTGTCGCCCCGCCAGTTCCACGCCACCGACCTGGCCGACCGCGTCGAGCGCATCCTGGCGGCGGCCGGTGCGGTCAACGACTGGATGGAACTGGAGATCACCGAATCGGCCGCCATGGCCCACCCGGAAGGCGCCGTCCAGGTGCTGCAGCGCCTGCGCGAGCGGGGCATCCATGTCGCGATGGACGATTTCGGTACCGGCCATTCCTCGCTCGCCATGCTGCGCACCCTGCCGCTCAATGTGCTCAAGCTCGACCGCAGCTTCGTCCAGCACCTGCCGGAATCGGAAACCGATGCCGCCGTAGCCAGTGCCGTCGTCACGCTGGCCCGCCGGCTCGGCTTGTCGGTGGTCGCCGAGGGCGTCGAAACGGAGGCGCAGCGGCGCTTCCTGGCCGATATCGGCTGCGACCTGCTGCAGGGTTTCCTGTTCGCCCGCCCGCTGCCGGCCGGCGAATTCGAGGCCTGGCTGCGCCGGGCCTATCCATCCTGAGCGGGCGTCGCGGTCGCGCCCGGCTTACTTGGCCAGGCGCTCGAACAGCTTGACCGTGGTGTCCACACTGCGCAGCAGACGCTCGCCCTCGGTGAGCACCAGACGCGCATGCTTGGCCTTGCCGGCATGCGACAAATCGGGGCACAGCGCACGCACGAAACGCTGCCACTGACTGGCCACGACATCGAGCTGGGCGGCCAGCTCGGCGTGGCCGCCGCCAGCCCGCACCAGTTCCTGCAGATTGCTCTCAAATTCCTGGCAGGTCTGCCGCGACAGGTCGGCAATGCTGTCCTGCAGGCTGCCCCAGTCATGGAACAGGAACAACTTGCAGATGCGTTGCGACAACATGCGGTTGCGCCCGGCCGTATTGACGTAATGCGCTTCCGGCATTCCCGCCCGGCTGGCGGCACAGGCGGTCAGGCCGTTCGCCGCGTCGAGAATCTCCTCGCTGAGGACGAAGATACGTTCGGCGTCGGCGACCTCCTCGCTGGCCATGGCTTCCCGCCAGGACGGCCACAGCCGCTCGATGGTCTGCAGCCGTGTAGCGAGATCGGTCTCCAGGCCCAGGCCAGCGAGCCGCTCCAGGTTGCGGATGAACTCCTTTTCGCACTGGCGAAGCTTGATCCGCGCCCGGCTGGGCGCCACCCCGGCGACGATGGTCCCCCAGGCCACGGCCATGCGTTGCGACAGCAGGCGCAAACGACCGCACATATTGACCAGCACGCCGGCGGGCAGCGCCTTGCCGGTCGGCCGCGCGTCACCTTTGCGCTTGCGGCTGAAGCTGAGCCTTTGCCCGGTGTCGCTGCCCACCGTGTCGAGCAGCGCGGCATTCTGGATATGGACGCAGCGCCCGTCGACCACGATCACGCCGTTGTCGCTCAATTCGCGCAGGTTGCGCGACAGCGACTCCGGCGTCATGCCGATGCGCGCCGCGATCACCTTCTTGCTGGCCTTGAGCAGCACTGTCGTCTCGCCGGCCACGCCGGCGCGTTCGCCGGCCTGATCCAGCAGGTAGTCGAGCAGGCGCTGGGCGCCGGTCAGCCCGTAGTGGAAGCCGGCGGCGTCGAATTCCGTGGCGCACTGGCGGCGGGCCAATGCGGCGATGATGCGGCTGCTCAGGGCAGGATGCTGGTGCACCGCCTCGCGCAGCTTGCGGACGTCGAGGGCGACCAGCAGCGTATTGGTGATGGTTGAACAGGTGGCCGCGTAATGCGTGCTGCCGAACACTTCGCCCAGGCCGAGCAACTGCTCGCTTTGCACGATTTCGATGACCCGGCTGGTGCCGCCGGGCATGGCAACCACCCGTTTGACACTGCCGTTGAACAGGATATGCGCTTCGCGCACGGGCTGGCCGCTCTCGTACACGGCCTGATTGGCGGGCAGTTCCACGATGCGGCTGGCGGCCGCCAGGCCGGTGAGCACCGCCGGCGGCAAGCCACCCAGCAATTGGCTGGTGGAGAGCAATTCATGCTGGGCGCGATGCGGATCGTTAAACCGGGCGTTCAAAGTGAAAAGTCCTTGCAAATAATTGCCAGAACGACATGCTAGGAAAAAAGAAGGAGGGGGATAACTCCTCTCACGGCGGAGTCACCCCCCTCCTTTAGTCTTAGTAGACGTCGTTCTGCGTGTTGAACACGTTGAACTTGCCGGTCGGCGTGACCAGCTTCTTGTCACGGATGACGGTCTTCAGCTTGCGCGTCTTGTCGTCGACGATGACGATGGCCGATTCCTGGTCCTTGCCGTTCCACACCGAGAACCAGACCTCGTCGCCGGCCTTGTTGTATTCCGGCTGCACGACGCGCTTCGGGCCTTCCTTGATGCCGGACCATTCGCCGATCGGGATCAGTTCGTAGCCCTTCTCCAGATTGTTGACGTCATAGACGGCCACCGACTGGCTGACGCTGGCTTCCGGATTGAGCGTGGTGTCGACCCACAGGTTCTTCGACTTCGGATGGGTCTTCAGGAACAGCGAACCGCCGCCCAGGCCCTTCAGGGTGCGCACGACCTTCCAGGCCTGTTCCGGGTGCTTCTTCGGATCGGTGCCGATCAGCGAAATGCTGTCGTCACCGAGGTGGCCGGTCGCCCACACGGGACCGAACTTGGGATCGATGAAGTTGGCGCCGCGGCCCGGGTGCGGGGTCTTGCCGACCTCGACCAGCTTCTCCAGCTTGCCATCCTTGGTGTCGATGACCGCGATCTTGTTGGAGGCGTTGGCGGCATCCATGAAGTAGCGGTGCGACGACTCGAAACCGCCGTCATGCAGGAAGGGCGCCGCCTCGATCATCTTGATCTTCAGGTTGTTCAGGTCGCGGTAATCGACCGAATAGACCATGCCGGTTTCCTTGACGTTGAGGAAGAATTCCGGATTGAAGTGGGACGAGACGATGGCGGCAACGCGCGGCTCCGGATGGTAGTCCTGGGTGCCGACGGTCATGCCGCGGGTGGCGACGATCTTGCGCGGCTTCAGCGTGTCGCCATCCATGATGACGAACTGCGGCGGCCAGTAGGTGCCGGCGATGGCGTACTTGTCTTCAAAGCCCTTGGCCTTGGAGCTTTCGACCGAGCGGGCTTCCATGCCGACCTTGATTTCGGCGACGGTATCCGGCTTTTCCATCCACAGGTCGATCAGGTTGATCTTGGCGTCGCGGCCGATCACGAACATGTAACGGCCGGAAGCCGACATGCGCGAGATATGCACGGCGTAGCCGGTGTTCAGGATGCTGACGATCTTTTTCGTATCGCCGTCGATCAGGGCGATTTCCCCTGCATCGCGCAGGGTGACCGAGAACAGGTTCTCGAGGTTGAGGTTGTTCATCTTCTTTTTCGGCCGCTTCTCGACCGGGACGATGACCTTCCACGAGGCTTCCATCTCTTTCAGGCCGAACTCGGGCGGCGCCGGCGGCGTCTGCTGGACGTAACGGGCCATCAGGTCGACTTCGTCATCGTTCAGGATGCCGGAGGTGCCCCAGTTCGGCATGCCGCCGGCCGAACCGTACTTGATGAAGACCTTCAGGTAGTCCATGCCCTTGTCGAGCGTGATGTCCGGGGTCAGCGGCTTGCCGGTGGCCCCCTTGCGCAGCACGCCGTGGCAGCCGGCGCAGCGCTCGAAATAAATGCGCTTGGCCTTCTCGAATTCGGCCTCGGTCATCTTCGGGGCCTTCGGATTGATGTCCTGGTGCAAGGGCACGGCGGCCAGCGGCGAACCGCCCCCGGCCTGGTAGTCGCGCATGGTGCCGCTGCCGTGCTCGGCAGGCGTTTCGGCAAAGGCGAGTTGGGTCAGCAGTGCCAGGACCGGCAGGCTGACCAGAGTTTTTACTCCGCTTTTTCTTGAAATCATTGCTCCCTCTTTCCTCTCAAAAATGAATAAGGACGGGCAATGTCTCAAGCGCTCTTTTTACCGCTTTGATGAAAATCAACTATGCCGGGAAGCGTGAAACCATGCGGTTTTCAGGGGTTATCAAACTTGATAGGCATCAAGCATACCCAGTCGAACCGCTGCGCTTCGTCACGATTGTCGGAAGCCGCCTCCCCTTCGCCAAGTGATACGCTAACGCTTTCTCGCCTCTCCCCCCTACCGATGTTCACCCAGTTATTCGCGGCGCTGGCCCTGACCGCCCTGGCCACCGCGGCATGTGCCGACGGCCTGCCGCCCGCCGTCCTCAAGGCCCTGAAAACGGCGCAGATTCCCGCCAGCAATGTCGCCGTCGTCGTCCAGCCAGTCGATGCCGCCCAGCCGCTGGTCGCCCACGGCAGCGCGCAGGCGATGAACCCGGCCTCGGTAATGAAGCTGCTCACCACCTACGCGGCGCTCGACCTGCTCGGCCCGGCCTACACCTGGAAAACCACCGTATGGACCGAGGTGGCGCCGGTCGACGGCGTCCTCAACGGCAATGTGTACATCCGGGGTAGCGGCGATCCGCGTTTTGCCATCGAACATCTGTGGAGCCTGCTGCGCCAGTTGCGGGTGCGCGGCATCCAGCAGGTGGCCGGCGATTTCGTCCTCGACCGCACCGCCTTCGACGTGCCGGCCATCGATCCCGGCGCCTTCGATGACAAGCCGATGCGCCCCTACAACGTCGGCCCGGACGGCCTGCTGCTCGACTTCCGGGCGCTGCGCTTCACGCTGCTGCCGGACAACGGCAAGCCACGCGTGCTGATGGAAACGCCGAGCGACGGCCTGCGCGTCGACAACCAGCTGCGCGCCGGCAATGGCGACTGCGGCAGCAACTGGAAGGACCAGATCGCCGTTCGCCTGATTCCCGAGAACAACGGCAACCGGCTGGAATTCACCGGCAGCTACCCGGCGCTGTGCGGCGAGAAGCCGCTCAACCTGTCGCCGCTGCCGGCCGACGCCCAGGCCGGCGGCCTGGTGCGCGCCCTGTGGAAGGAACTCGGCGGCAGCCTGAACGGCCAGGTGCGCGGCGGCACGGTACCGATCGGCGCCAAGCTGCTCGCCCAGCATGAATCGGCGCCGCTGGCCGATGCCGTGCGCGACATCAACAAGTTCAGCAACAACGTGATGGCCCGCCAGGTCTTCCTGACCCTGGGCAACGATAATGCTCCAGCGACCACGGAGCGGGCCAAGCAGCGCGTCACCGACTGGCTGGCCGGCCGCAACCTGCGCTTCGGCGAGCTGGTGCTCGACAACGGCTCAGGCCTGTCGCGCAGCGAACGGATCAGCGCCGGCAGCCTGAACCGCCTGCTGCTCGATGCCTGGAAGAACCCGGTGATGCCGGAATTCATTTCCAGCATGCCCATCGTCGGCATCGACGGCACGATGAAGAAGCGCCTGCGCGACACCACGGCCACCGGCCGCGCCCACATCAAGACCGGCACGCTGGAAGGCGTCAAGACGGCGGCCGGCTATGCGCTCGACGCCCAGGGCCGCCGCTATGCGATCACTTTCCTGATCAACCACCCGCGGGCGCAGGCCGGCAGCGCGGCCATCGACGCG
>DATGXM010000552.1:0-5781 GCA_035298985.1 Azonexus sp.
CCATCGTTGCCGTGGCGGCGGCCATCGGCTATGTCGGCGGCCGTGTCGCGCCGGATAAGTTCAAGGCCGGCGGCGGGCACGGCAAGGCGGACCAGTCGTTCGGCCGGGCGCTCATCGACGACGATACGCCGACCCCGGCGCACGCCGTTTTCGCCTGGCGCAAGCTGACCCGGGTCGGCCTCGCCGGCCTGCTGTTGTGGCTGCTGCCCATGGCGATGCTCACGGCCAGCTACGGCTGGGCGCATACCCTGACCCAGATGGGCTGGTTCTTCACCAAGGCAGCCCTGCTCACCTTCGGCGGCGCCTATGCCGTGCTGCCTTATGTGTACCAGGGGGCGGTCGGCCACTACGGCTGGCTGACGCCGACCCAGATGATAGATGGCCTGGCCCTGGGCGAAACGACGCCGGGGCCGCTGATCATGGTCGTCACCTTCGTCGGCTTCGTCGGCGGCTACGTCAAGGCGGTGTTCGGCCCGGACAGCCTGTTCCTGGCCGGCGCCGTTGCCGCGACGCTGGTCACCTGGTTCACCTTCCTGCCGTCCTTCATCTTCATCCTGATGGGCGGGCCCTTCATCGAAACGACGCACAACGACCTCAAATTCACCGCGCCGCTGACCGCGATTACCGCGGCGGTGGTCGGTGTCATCCTGAACCTGGCCCTGTTCTTCGGCTACCACGTGCTGTGGCCGCAGGGCTTCGCCGGTTCGTTCGACTGGATGTCGGCCTTGATCGCCCTGGGGGCGGCGATTGCGCTGTTTCGCTTCAAGGCGAACGTGATACACGTGATCGCCGGCTGTGCGGCGATCGGTTTCCTGATCAAGACGCTGCTGTGAGTTTTTTCACCGACCCGGGCCGGCCTTCCCGCTAAGGTGGAGGTGTACGGAAAAAAGCAGCATCGGGAATTCGACATGGTCTTCAAGAATGACAAGCGCTCGGGAACGGATCGCCGGCAAAGAGAGGTGGGGCCGCCCAATGGCTGGCGCGACCGTCGCAAGACGGTTGAGCGGCGGGTTCCGGAAGTGCACGAAATTCCCTTTTCGGAATGGCTGGCGCATCTGCCGGTCAGGGATGTCGTAGAACATCAATAATTGCCCGCCACGGCGAGCGAGCCGCCCCCCGAAAGCCCCCCGGCCATCCCGGGGGGCTTTTTTTGCAGCGTAATCCCGCCTACTGCGGGAAATACATCTTGGTCTTGTCCAGCTTGTAGGTCCACGGCAGGCCGGCGTTCTTCCAGCCATTGACGGCGCGCTGGCCAGCCTTGGCGCCTTCCTTGACGGTATCGCCCTCGAAGCCCTCGGCGATGCTGTACACCTTGCTGTAGCCGGACATCTGCAGGCGGTCGGCGGCCTTGGAACTGCGGTCGCCGGAGCGGCAGATCAGGATGATGGGGGCGTCCTTGCCCAGTCCCATCGCCTGCAGACGGCGTTCCAGTTCCGGCACGAAATCGAGGTTGGGCTCCAGCTGGTACATGGATCGCTTGTCGTCCCACTCGGCCATGATCTCGGCGTGTTCGACATAGGGCACCAGCGCATCGGCATCGCCCGGCCAGCCGACGTACATGGCCTCGGCGCGGGTGCGGACGTCGAACAGGGCGACGCCCTTCGGGTTAGCCTTCTTCATGTCGTAGGCCTGCTGCGGCGTCAGGTAGAGGCCCAGCTTGCTGCGCTTGAGTTCCGGTAGCTGGTCCCAGGTCGTCGTGCCCGGTGCCCAGTCGGCGGCCCAGGCGGCGGCCCAGGGGGCGGCCGACAGCGCGAGCAGGGCGGCGGCCAGCAGATTTCTGGTCAGTTTTTGGTTCATGATGCGATCCCCGGATTGTTCGCTGCCCCCCGCAGCGTTGGCAGGTTGAGTTTAACCGGCTTGACGGTCTTTATGTCGCGCAGATATGTGGCGACGACCTCCCAGATCGGCGCGCCGGCGTTTTTCGCTTCTTCGGACACCGGCGCCCAGCCGGCCACCTTGTAGGTTTTTGCCGGGTCGAGTGGCCGGCCCTTGAGCATCAGGTTCTGGATGCGCTGGCCCATTTTGGCGGTCGGATCGCAGGTCCACTGCAGGCCGCCGACGCGCACCATGTCGCCGCCCTGCTGGTAGTAGGGGTCGGGGTTGAACAGGTTGTCGCAGACGTCTTCGAGCACGGTCTTGATCGTTTCGCCGGTCATGTTGGTCACCGTCGTCCATGGGTAGGTGATGGCCGTCTGGTCGAGCACGTGTTCCATCAGGATGGGCTGGCCGGGCAGCAGCGAGGTGCCCCAGCGGAAGCCTGGCGAGAAGGCGATTTCGGCATCCTTGACGGCCATCAGCGCATCGAGGATGACCTGGTCGAAGGTGCCGTTGAAATTGCCGCGCCGGTACAACGTGCCTTCGGTGACCGCCAGCTTTTCGTTGAGCTTCGACAGGTAAGGGGCGCGCGCCTTGTCGATCAGCGCCTGCATGTCGCGGTCGGCCGGCAGCAGGTTGGCGAAGACGGGCAGCAGCTTGTAGCGGAAATCGGCGATCTTGCCGTTCCGCACATCGAAATCGAGCACGCCGAGGTATTTGCCGTTGGAGCCGGCATTGGTGACCAGGGTCTGGCCGCCGCCATTCTTGACGACGACCGGGGCCGGCATGCCATCGTGGGTGTGGCCGCCGAGGATGGCGTCGATGCCGCGCACGCGCGACGCCATCTTCAGATCGACGTCCATGCCGTTGTGCGACAGCACGACGACGACCTGGGCGCCGGCGGCGCGCGCCTCGTCGACGGTCTTCTGCATGTTGTCTTCCTGGATGCCGTAGCTCCAGTTCGGGATCTGCCAGCGCGGGTTGGCGATCGGCGTGTAGGGAAAGGCCTGGCCGACGATGGCCACTGGCACGCCGTTGATCTGCTTCATCACGTAGGGCTTGAACACCGGGTCGCCGAAGTCGGTGGTCTTGACGTTCTGGGCGACGATATCGACGTGGCCGGCGAAATCCTTTTCCTCGATTTCCTTGAGCCGCGCCTCGCCGACGGTCGATTCCCAGTGCAGGGTCATGACATTGACGCCGAGCGCCTTGCAGGCGTCGACCATGTCCTGGGCATTGCTCCACAGCGCGGTGCCCGAGCCCTGCCAGGTATCGCCGCCGTCGAGCAGCAGGGCGCCGGGGCGGTTGGCCTTCAGGCGCTTGACCAGCGTCGCCAGGTGGGCAAAGCCGCCGACCTTGCCGTAGGTTTTGGCCGCCTGCTCGAAGTTGAGATAGGTGTAGGCGTGGGCCTCGATGCTGTTCGGCTTGAAGCCGAAGTGCCTGAGCAACTGGTCGCCGACCAGGTGCGGCACCTGGCCGAACTGCTCACCGAAACCGAGATTGACGTTCGGTTCGCGGAAGTAGATGGGCAGCAGCTGGGCGTGGCAGTCGGTGATGTGCAGCAGGCCGACATTGCCGAACTTGGGCAGGTCGTAGAGTCGGGCGGCACCCTTTTCGGCCTGCGCCAGCTCACTGTGCAGGCTCATGCCACCGGCAGCGGCGACGGCCATGACCTGCAGGAATTCGCGGCGATTCATGCTCATGTTCTTTAGTCCGTAGTTGTTAGTCGTTAGTTATTAGCTGAAAGTCGGTAATTGCTGCTTGCTAACAACTACCGACTAATAACTAGCAACTAGTCCTTATTCACCGGCGATTCCGGATCGACCAGGAACGCCACGATGTGGGTGATCTGCTCCGGCGCCAGCCAGCTGTGCAGGCCGAAGCGCGGCATGTTGGTGCAGGCGGTGAAGGCGTTGGAGTTGTAGATCTTGTCGTAGGCGTACTTGGCGATCTCGTCCGAATTGCCGCGGATCTTGCCGAAGTGGCGCAGGCTCGGGCCGATGGTGCCGTAGGCCACTTCCTTTTTCGCCAACTCATGGCAGGCGTAGCAGTTGCCGCCGCGCAGACGGCCGGCCGGGTCGGGCTGGATGAAGCCGATGTGGCCGCCGGTACCGACCGCGGCGAGCTTCTCGCCTTCCTTCCAGTCGCCGACCAGCTTGCCGTCCACCGGGTAGCGGATGGTCGCGGCATTGAGCTTCTCCAGCTTCTGGCCGACCGCTCGCGGCGGGTTGTCGCGGTGCTGCTGGCAGGCCTTCATCGTTTCGTCCTGCTCCAGACGGGCCATCCAGTATTTCGGATTGTCGGCGCGGAACGAGGTGCGGAACATCTGCTCGGCTTCCGTGGCGTACTTGCCGCCCGGCGCTTCCGCGGCTTTTTCGGCGAAGGCCGGAGCCACCAAGGCGCCGCCCAGGGCACCGAGAAGGGCAAATTTCAGTTTCATGCGGTTCTCCCTTCTCAGCGCTTGATGCCCGGCGTGTCCATCACGGTGCCGGTCGCATTCTTTTGCAGGTAGGTTTCCAGCGCGACGATCGAATCGGCCAGGTAGTTCGGTTCGGGCCAGCGGGCCTGGCGCATGCAGTCGATCAGGCGGCGCTGCATGGTCCACACCGCGCCTTGCGACACGCGGTAGGAAGGCCAGGTCCGCATCGCTTCGCCGGCGCCGGCCTGGGTGGTCAGGTTGCCGAGGTCCTGCAGGCGGATGCGCTTGCCGTCCTGGCCGTGGCAGATGGCGCACGAGAAATCCTGCGGGCCGGAGCGGCGGTAGAAGATGTACTCGCCCATCTTGGCCATCCTGGCTTCTTGCGGATGGCTGGCCGGGGCGTCGATCTTCTGGCCGTTCGACTTGGCACCGATGTAGGTGACCAGCGCCTCGATGTCGGAGTCGGTGCCCGGTTTGGAGTACCAGTGGCGGGTCACCTCGTCGGCCGTGAAGCCTTGCAGGGTGACCATGCAGTGCACCAGCCGGGACTCGACGTCCATCACCTTGCCGGTGTCCTTGAAGTATCTCGGCAGGCGGGCGTAGGCGCCGTCCAGCTTGCCCGGGCCGAGGCCCATGTCGCATTGTTCGAGCGAGGCATTCTTCGGGCCGCGTTTTTCCGACCACAGGCCTTCGCCCCTTACTTCCAGCAGGTCGGCCGGGTTGCCGTCGGCCAGCGCCTCGCGGTACTTGGCCAGCTCGTCGGCGACCTTGCTGTCCTCGGCCGGCGCGCTGCCGGCGAAGGCGGCCAATACGGCCGCTCCCACCAGCGCTTTGATGAAGCGGTGTGACATCGATTACTCCTCCACGGGGTAAGTTTTTCCGGCAGCGGCGTTCTGCGCCGCTTCGCTGCCGCCAGACGGGCGACGATCAGCCGATGACGGCTTCGTCGCTGCGGGTGTCGCCCTTGTTGTCCTTCCAGCTGACAGTGATCTTGTCGCCCTTGGCGCCGCCCTTGAATTTGAAGGCCAGGTAAGGGTTCTTCGATACCGACGGGCCGAACTCGCTGCTCAGCACCACCTTGTCGCCCAGCTTGGCGACCAGCTCGGTAATGAACCAGGCCGGCACGACGGCGCCGGCTGCGTCCTTGCGCTGGCCGGTTTCCATTTCGTGGCTGACCAGCACCTTCACTTCGGTCACGCCGTCCTTGTTGGCGGCGCGGATTTTCATTGGATTGCCCATGTTTTGCTCCTTGAATTCGTTTGGATCAGCCGCCGCAGCCGCCGAGAGTGACCTTGATCTCTTTCGTAGCCATGTAGAACTTGCCGTCCGACTTGACCAGGGCGTAGATGTTCGAGGTCTGGCCCATCTTGACGCGGGTCTGGACATTGGCTTCGGTGCCTTCCGGCAGCGCGAAGGTGGCGGCCAGCGCGTTCGGGTTCTTTTCGATCAGGATGGCGACCATGCTGATATTGGGCAGCGAGGACGCGACGCCGACCGGCACGACGGCGCCGTTTTCGGCGATGTCCGGGCCGGTGACCTGGACATCC
>DATGXM010000553.1:0-10614 GCA_035298985.1 Azonexus sp.
GATGGCCAGCCAGCGCGGTGGGGCGACGAAGCGTTCAGGCATGGCGGCGTGCGGGCGAGAAAAAGGCCGCGTGCCGCGGCCTTTTCGGGGATGCTTCAAGAGCGCTCAGCGAACGATCTGGTTCAGTTCGCCCTTGGCGTAGCGCTCGGCCATCTTGTCCAGCGGAATGACCTTGATCTTGCTGGCCTGGCCGGCACAGCCGAAGGCTTCGTAGCGGGCGAGGCAGATTTTCTTGGCAGCTTCGCGGGCCGGCTTCAGGTAGTCGCGCGGGTCGAATTTGGACGGGTTTTCGGCCATATAGCGACGCACGGCGCCGGTCATCGCCAGGCGGATGTCGGTGTCGATATTGACCTTGCGCACGCCGTGCTTGATGCCCTTGACGATTTCCTCGACCGGCACGCCGTAGGTTTCCTTCATGTCACCGCCGAATTCGCGGATCTCGGCCAGCAGTTCCTGCGGCACGCTGGACGAACCGTGCATAACCAGGTGGGTGTTCGGGATGCGGGCGTGGATTTCGGCGATGCGGTCGATGGCCAGGATGTCGCCGGTCGGCTTCTTGGTGAACTTGTAGGCGCCGTGGCTGGTGCCGATGGCGATGGCCAGCGCGTCGCAGTTGGTCTGCTTGACGAAGTCGGCCGCCTGGTCGACGTCGGTCAGCAGCTGTTCGCGCGTCATGTGGCCTTCGGCACCGTGGCCGTCTTCCTTGTCGCCCTTCATGGTTTCCAGCGAACCGAGTACGCCCAGTTCGGCTTCGACCGAGACGCCGATGGCGTGCGACAGCTTGACCACTTCCTTGGAGACGGCGACGTTGTAGTCGTAGGAGGCGACGGTCTTGCCGTCGGCTTCGAGCGAGCCGTCCATCATCACCGAGGTGAAGCCGGAGCGGATGGCGGCCATGCACACCGCCGGGCTCTGGCCGTGGTCCTGGTGCATGACGATGGGCAGGTGCGGGTAGGCTTCGAGGGCGGCCAGGATCTGATGGCGCAGGAAGGGCTCGCCGGCGTATTTGCGGGCGCCGGCCGAAGCCTGCATGATCACCGGGGCGTCGATCTGGCTGGCGGCTTCGCAGATGGCCCAGACCTGTTCCATGTTGTTGACGTTGAAAGCGGGCAGACCGTAGCCGTTTTCGGCAGCGTGGTCGAGCAGTTGGCGCATGGATACGAGCGGCATGGTGACTCCTGTTCGGTAACTTGTTTAGCTAATCGGGCTATTTTAAAGGATTTGGTGCTCGCCGACCCGGACGATCTTCAGCGTATTGGTGCCGCCGGCCGTGCCGATCGGTTCGCCGATGGTGAGTACGATCAGGTCGCCCTTATCGACCACGCCGCGGTCGATCAGCAGCTGTTCCGCCTCGGCCAGCAGGCGGTCGCGGTCGCTGTGCTGCTGCGTCATCTGCAGCGGATAGACCTCCCGGTAGAGGGCCATGCGGGCCACCGCGTCGGCATCCGGGGTCAGCGCGTAGATCGGCACGCCGCAATTGATGCGGCTCATCCACAGTGCGGTCGATCCGGACTGGGTCAGGGCGGCGATGGCCTTGACCTTGAGGTGGTGCGCCGTCCAGATCGCCGCCATGGCGATCGACTGGTCGATGCGGGTGAACACGCGGTCGAGGAATTCGCGGTCCAGCGTCACTTCGGCCGAGCGCTCGGCTTCGACGCAGATGCGCGCCATCGATTCGACGACCTCGACCGGATACTTGCCGGCGGCGGTCTCGGCCGACAGCATGACCGCGTCGGTGCCGTCGAGCACGGCATTGGCGACGTCGGAGACTTCGGCGCGGGTGGGGACCGGTGAATGGATCATCGACTCCATCATCTGCGTCGCGGTGATGGTTAGTTTGTTGCGGTCACGGGCCAGACGGATCATCTTCTTCTGCAGGGCCGGCACCGAGGCGTCGCCGACTTCGACCGCCAGGTCGCCACGGGCGACCATCACGCCGTCCGACGCGTCGAGGATTTCCTCGAGGTTGGCGACGGCCTCGACCCGCTCGATCTTGGCGATCAGCACGGCGCTGCTGCCGGCGGCGCGCAGCAGCTGGCGCGCCATGTACATGTCGGCGGCGCTCTTCGGGAAGGAGACGGCGACGAAATCGACGCCGATCTGCGCCGCCGTCTTGATGTCGTCCATGTCCTTGGCGGTCAGCGCCGGCGCGGTCAGGCCGCCACCCTGGCGGTTGATGCCCTTGTTGTTCGACAGCTCGCCGCCGACCAGCACGCGGGTGTGGATTTCCGGACCGCGCACGGCCAGGACTTCCAGCTTCAGGCGGCCGTCGTCGAGGAGCAGGATGTCGCCGGTGACCACGTCCTTGGGCAGGTCCTTGTAGTCGAGGCCGACGCGCTCCTGGTTGCCCAGCGTACAGGCGGCGTCGAGGATGAAGTTGTCGCCGATGGCCAGTGTGATCTTGTTGCCGTCGAACTTGCCGACGCGGATCTTCGGCCCCTGCAGGTCGCCGAGGATGCCCACCGTCCGGCCGAACCTGGCGGCCGCAGTGCGGATGGCGTCGGCGCGGGCCTTGTGGTCCTCGGCGGTGCCGTGCGAGAAATTCATGCGCACGACGTCGATGCCGGCCTGCACCATGCGTTCGAGGACTTCCGGCGTCGACGAGGCGGGGCCCAGTGTGGCGACGATTTTGGTATGGCGTGACATTAAAAATCCTTGAATGTGATTAAGTGCTCAATGACGCTAGTCAATTAGCTTGTAGCCAACATGCCCTACGACAATCTTTTTTTCTTCAATAGACATCCGAAAGTGGACGCGACCTGGATAATTTCCTGTGAAATATACGTGGCGGCTAAAGTCGCAAACCTCATCTGTGACTTCGTCATCAAATCTGCACAATTTTCGTCGTTGATCGTGCTCTCCCGCAGCGTTTTTTATTGTGAATATAGGCTCACCTTCGCCCTTCCAATTGAGGGATGTTTGGTTTAATGCTTGTAACGTCTCAATCGCTTGCTTGTAGGGAGCTCCGCTGGTTGCCAAGTGTTCAATATGGCTTTTCGTGCGCTCCAGAAAACGCAGCCCAGGGAACCTGCTATCCTTTTCTTTCCAGAAGACTTTCGATGACGGATATAGGGTGAGGCCAAGAGTACTTAGCCAAGCCTGATGAATATCAATATGCGCAGGCTTACTCGAGTTTCGTATAGCGACAGGGGTGCTAAGGATATTTCCTTGATCGTCAAGGTGCTCATGTGTGACGTTAACGGTGGAATGGCACCACAGCGGTTCAGCATGAAAGCTGATGGTGCCTGTTTCCAATATGTGTGCCCAAGTGAGTGCTGCCGAAGCAGCGCCTGACGGTAATTTAATTTCAGCCAGAGCGACTTGGTGGATCAATGACTCAATGCCGCTGGATAGGGGGGTTCTGGTTTGAAGATCTTTGAGAAAAAGCCATTCTTCTCGGAAACTATTCCCAGACAATACCTTTTGTAGCGATTCACCGGGAGCAAGCTCGCACTCGCGCAGCGCCGGATTGGTGCTCAAACTGATTCTTGAGTTGGCTCGTCTAAGGTGTTGTAGCGTTTGGATGAATAGTTTGGCGGTAGCAATAGCTTGCTGGTTTGTTACTGGTGTGGCATGTCCGGACGTCGATTCAAGGAAGAGAATGGGCGCGGGCATTTCTCAATCCTCAAGGAGTTCGTCGAGTGCATTTCCCCATTCATCAAAGAAACCAGATGGCCAATCGCTAAAGCGCCCGTTATCTAGCAATACTGGCGATTCACAAGTCGAAATGCCTGTTTCGACGCTGCGAGTAAAGAAATGCACCGCAACGTCCTTTGACAAAATATCCTTCCTTTTTGCTGCTAGACGAATTCCATTCAATACGTGGTCACTATGTGTCTCAACAATGATTTGCACGCCATCACTGGCGCACAGCGAAAGTAGCAGCCCAAGAGCCGACTGTCCCCTTGGATGCAAATGAGCCTCTGGATTTTCAAGCAATAGGAGAGATCCCGGTTCGGCTGACAGGCAAGCTACGATTATTGGCAGACTATAGGTTAAGCCGAAGCCGACATTGGATGGTCTGTGCTCCCGGCTTGCGACATCTCGCTGAATATCCTTGTATCCCTTGTACTCAAAACGCAGTGTCGCTGCGTCAGCTAACTCCAATGGCTTTGCCACAGGACGAACTCCGGGGCTGAGCAGTTGCAGCCATGCTGTAGTTACATCCCAAAGGTATGCAGTTGGAGCAACGGAGCGCATAAGCTCCCGGTCTCGATCGCTTCGCAGTCTGCTTTCCGGGTATCGACGTTTTGCTGAAACTCTCATGTCCTCATTGCGGCTGAGGTAGTCCACCGTGTATTCGCCTCGCGGCCCGAGACTGCCTTTGTCGCGGTCTACGGAGCTAGCTTGTTCGTATTGAATTGCCGGGGTCATGCGATCGGCCTGGATGAATTGAAAACCGCTGAATATTTTTCTCAGTAGTTTCACGTTTCCTGTGGGGGTGGTATTAAGCGTATCCAAGCCGGCTGGGGCATCGCATTGCCAACTTATTGATCCCTCATTCGTTGTCAAGATTAATCCCAAGGCGTCGGCTTTTTCCCCTTCAAATAGAACATCGTCACTGCGGCCAAGATGTAGCCAAGGGCCGCGTAGTGCCAAATGGTTTCCTGTGGGGTCGGCATCGAGCGATTGCTTGATCAAGGCTATTGCTTGCAGAACCGAACTCTTCCCTGAGCCATTAAGCCCCGTTAATACGGTCAACGCCTCCAGCGGCAAGCTTAGGTCTTCAACAGATTTGAAATTTTGTAGCGAGAGAGATTTAAGTGACATAAATTACCTCGCGGAAGATACGAATCATTTCTTGGATGCGAGCGTTGGAGGCGTCAGCAGAGCCTGTTGCATAAAGCAGAGACGTGGATAGGGAGGTGCCGTATTTCAAACCATCCCTTAGAGCAATAATTACAGCTTCCTTCATTTGAGTTAGGGAGTCTGTTTCGCTGTTGTTGAGAGCACTGATTGCAATTAACTGCGCCTCAAATAAACCACGATTAATCGGGGATCGGTCAAAGTACCCAACGCTTTTTCGGAAAACGTGGCGTCCGAAAATTGTTTGCGCCACTTGAAGAGCGCTCTCAAATGCTGTTAATGCCCGTAGCCATTGGACATCATCCCAATGACGAAGCGATTTATCGACAGTGTCATTTAGAAAATCATCTAGTGTCTGACTTGCGGGTCTCTCAAATGGTGCGCCCAGTTGCCAAAGTGCCACAAAGCGCAGCACCAATTCCAAATCCTGCTGGCGTTGAGTTTTTATTTTCCCCTCAGTGACTGAAAGAAAAATCTTGCTTTCAGCCAATTCTCTTAACTTTCGCCGCCAATTACCTGAGTAAATTGCATTGCGAATTTCTTGTGCATTTAACGGCATTCCGCCTTGATTCAGGCGTGCAAAAACGTTGAATTTGACTGCAGCGGGCGTGCCTGGGCGAATAATGTTTGCGGTGATTTCAAGTTCGCTGATTCGCCTTTGAAATTTTCGATCCAATTCGGTAAACGAGCAGTTCTCCAATTCCTTCAAATATTGAAGATCCTTGAGCCGTAATGGTACGAGCTTGGCACCAGTAACACGATTCAACTCTGCATGGTCCATGAAGTGAAACAGGGTGCATAAACGTTGCAAGCCGTCGACTACCGCATACACGCCATCATCGTCTTCGCTTAAATAAAACGATGGGAGAGGGATACGCAGTAATACTGATTCAATTAGTCGACTTTTGCGTTTCTGATCCCAAACGTTGGCTTGACGCTGGAAGTCTGGGGTTAAATCTAATTCGTCATTTTTTAAGCGGCTTTGTAGCGTGCTAATTGAGATAGATTTGACCTGTATGTCAATTTTTGACGGATCAAAAGGAACTTCAATTTCATCTGAGATGTCTCGTTCAAGCCCGCTCTCGTCCTCAAGAAGAGGTTCTTGAGTGTCAATGTCTTGCATGACGGAGCCTTTCAAATGAAGAAGTATTGATGGTTTGGATTTTATATTTTTCAAGGGTGGCCTCAGGTAACTGAGATCACCCCTGTGTGGGGCCTTACTTGGCAGCGCGCTCTTCGAGTACGGCGATGGCCGGCAGGGTCTTGCCTTCGAGGAATTCCAGGAAGGCGCCGCCGCCGGTGGAGATGTAGCCGACGTCGTCGGCGATGTGGAACTTGGCGATGGCGGCCAGCGTGTCGCCGCCACCGGCGATGGAGAAGGCCTCGGAGTGGGCGATGGCGGAAGCCATCATCTTGGTGCCGCCGGCGAACTGCGGAAGTTCGAAGACGCCGACCGGGCCGTTCCACACGATGGTGCCGGCATTGGCGATGATTTCGGCCAGCTTGGCGGCGGTCTTCGGACCGACGTCCAGGATGCGGTCGTTGGCGTGTACGTCATCGACCGAAATCTTGTTGGCGCGGGCCAGGGCCGAGACTTCGTCGGCGACGACGACGTCGGTGGGGAGCGGCACTTCGGCGCCACGCTGCTTCATGATGTCCATGATGGCGTGGGCTTCCTTGACCAGGTCCGGCTCGGCCAGCGACTGGCCGATGCGCTTGCCGTCGGCGAGCAGGAAGGTGTTGGCGATGCCGCCGCCGACGATCAGCTGGTCGACCTTGTCGGCCAGCGACTTGAGGATGGTCAGTTTGGACGACACCTTGGAGCCGCCGACGATGGCGACCAGCGGGCGCTTCGGATTGTGCAAGGCCTTGCCCAGCGCGTCGATTTCGGCGCCCATCAGGATGCCGGCACAAGCGACCGGGGCGTACTTGGCGATGCCGTGGGTGGTGGCTTCGGCGCGGTGGGCGGTACCGAAGGCGTCATTGACATAGACGTCGCACAGCTTGGCCATCTTCTGGGCCAGCTCGTCATTGTTCTTCTTTTCGCCCTTGTTGACGCGGCAGTTCTCGAGCAGCACGACTTCGCCCGGCTTCACCTCGAAACCGCCCTCGACCCAGTCGCTGATCAGGCGCACCGAGGTGTGCAGCATCTGGCCGAGGCGCACGGCGACCGGCAGCAGCGAATCTTCCGGCGTCATCTCGCCTTCCGTCGGGCGACCGAGGTGGGAGGTGACCATCACGGCGGCGCCCTTTTCCAGGCAATACTTGATCGAGGCCAGCGAGGCGCGGATGCGGGTGTCCTCGGTGATGTTGCCGGCTTCGTCCTGCGGCACGTTGAGGTCGGCGCGAATGAAGACGCGCTTGCCGGAAACATCGAGGTCGGTCAGCTTGATGACGTTCATGGGTTATCTCCTGAGTTTTGGTTAGGTTGGATTCTGTTGCGGCCACAGGTGCGACCAGTGGTCGGCCACTTCGAGCATGCGGTTGGCGAAGCCCCATTCGTTGTCGAACCAGACGAACAGGTTGACCAGATGGGTGCCGGCGGTCCGCGTCTGGCTGCCGTCGACGATGGCCGAATGCGGGTCGTGGTTGAAATCGATCGAGGCGTGCGCCGCCTCGGAATAGGCGATGAACTGCTTGAGCGGGCCGCGGGCGGCGTTGGCGAGCAGGGTATTGATGCTGTGCGCCGAGACTGGACGCTGGGTGCTGAGGGTCAGGTCGATGGCCGAGACGTTGGTGGTCGGCACGCGGATGGCCTTGGCCTGGACGCGGCCGGCCAGTTGCGGCAGCAGGCGCTCGACGCCGCGGGCCAGCCCGGTCGATACCGGGATGATGGACTGCATGGCGGAACGCGTGCGGCGCAGGTCGTCGTGGTGATAGCCGTCAATCAGCGGCTGGTCGTTCATGGCCGAATGCAGCGTGCTGAGCAGCGCCTGTTCGATGCCGACCTCGCGGTCGAGCAGGTCGAGCAGCGGGACGATGGCGTTGGTCGTGCAGGAAGCGGCCGAGACCAGGCGCTCACGGCCGGTCAGGCTGCCCTGGTTGATGCCGGCGATGATGGTGGCGTCGACGTCGTCGGCGCTGGCACCGGGGTGCGACAGCAGCAGGCGCGGGCAGCCGGCGTCGAGGAAGCGATTCAGTTCGCTGCGCCGGCCATAGGCGCCGGAACATTCGACGATCAGGTCGATGTCGCCCCAGCGGACTTCTTCCGGCGTGCGGGCATGGCTGACCCGGATGGGGTGGTTGTCGATCAGCAATTGGCCATCTACCGCCTCGACCAGGCCGGGGAAGCGGCCGTGCGTCGAATCGTAGCGGGTCAGGTAGGCCATGCTTTCCAGATTGGCCGGTTCGTTGATGGCAACGACCCGCAGGTTGTGCGCTACCGGGGATTCCAGCAGGGCGCGCAGGAAGCAGCGGCCGATGCGGCCGTATCCGTTGATGGCAAGTCGTTTGGGCTTCAGCAACTTACTTGGCGGCCGGGGCCGGCTCCTTCTTGGCTGCTTCGCACCCGGCTGCGACGGCGCGGCGGGCGAAACTGCGGTTGATCTCGAACTCCCGCCGGGCAGTGGGCGACTGGGACTTTCTCCGGCTTGAAACGACTCGCCCCGCAGTTGCGGGGCGAGGGGAACTGCTTGTTGCGGCTTACTTGGCGGCCATCCAGGCGCGGGCAGCGTCCAGCATGCGGCAGGAGTAGCCCCACTCGTTGTCGTACCAGGCCAGGACCTTGACCAGCACGGAGCCGTCTTCAGCCTTGATGACGCGGGTTTGGGTCGCGTCGAAGGTGGAGGAAACGGTGGTGTGGTTGAAGTCCGAAGAGACCAGCGGCTCGTTGTTGACGGCCATGACCCCCTTCAGCGGGCCGTTGGCGGCGGCGGTCATCAAGGCGTTGATTTCTTCCTTGGTGGTTTCGCGCTCGGCGGTGAAGGTCAGGTCGACCAGCGAGACGTTGATGGTCGGCACGCGCAGCGAGAAACCGTCGAACTTGCCGGCCAGCTGCGGCAGTACCAGGCCGACAGCCTTGGCGGCACCGGTCTTGGTCGGGATGATGTTGGCGGCAGCGGCGCGGGCGCGGCGCAGGTCCTTGTGGCGGACGTCGACGGTGACCTGGTCGTTGGTGTAGGCGTGGATGGTGGTCATCAGCGCCTGCTTGATACCGACGCTCTCAGCCAGCACCTTGGCGACCGGGGCCAGGCAGTTGGTGGTGCACGAGGCGTTGGAAACGACGGTCATGTCGGCCTTCAGGGCGCCTTCGTTGACGCCGACGACGATGGTGGTGTCGACGTCGTCACCGCCCGGGGCGGAGATCAGCACGCGCTTGGCGCCTTGCTCGAGCAGGGCCTGGGCCTTGGCCTTGGTGGTGTAGGCACCGGTGCATTCGAGCAGCAGTTCGACGCCGTGCTTGGTCCAGTCGATGTCCTTCGGGTTCTTGGTCGAATAGAACGGGATCTTCTTGCCGTCGATGATGATGACGTTTTCACCCTCGGTTTCCACGGAGGTGCCGAAGCGGCCGTGCGTGGTGTCGTACTTCAGCAGGTGGGCGTTGGTGGCCAGATCGCCGGAAGCGTTGATCGCCACGACGTCGAACTCGTTCTGCAGGCCTTGTTCGTAGATAGCGCGCAGCGTGCAGCGACCGATACGACCGAAACCGTTGATAGCAACCTTGATAGCCATGGATTGTTTTCCTCTCTGCGTTTGAAGTATTGAATCAGGACAGCAGCGCTTTCGCCGTGGACACGACGTTGGCGACAGTGAAACCGAAAAGCTCGAACAGCTGGCCGGCCGGGGCTGATTCGCCGAAGCGGTCGATGCCGACCACGGCGCCATGCAGGCCGACGTACTTGCGCCAGAAGTCCGAATGGGCGGCTTCGATGGCGATGCGCTTCTTGCAGCCGCCGAGCACGGCAGCCTTGTAGTCGGCGCTCTGGCGGTCGAAGACGTTGGTGCACGGCATCGACACGACGCGGGCCTTGATGCCTTCGCCGGCCAGTGCGGCCTGGGCGTCGAGCGCCAGCTTGATTTCGGAACCGGTGGCGATCAGCGTGACCTGGGCTTCGCCGTCGGCTTCGGACAGCACGTAGCCGCCCTTGGCGATGTCGGCGTCGGCGATTTTCTGCGTGACGGTCGGCAGGTTCTGGCGGGACAGGGCGAGCACGCTCGGGCCGTCGGTGCGTTCGACTGCCGAGATCCAGGCGATGGCCGTCTCGGTGGCGTCAGCCGGGCGCCAGACGTCGAGGTTCGGGATGATGCGCAGACTGGGGATGTGCTCGACCGGCTGGTGGGTCGGGCCGTCCTCGCCGAGGCCGATGGAGTCATGGGTGTAGACCATGATCTGGCGCTGCTGCATCAGCGCGGCCATGCGGATGGCGTTGCGGGCGTAGTCGGAGAAGACCAGGAAGGTCGCGGTGTAGGGAACCAGGCCGCCGTGCAGCGCGATGCCGTTGGCGATGGCGGTCATGCCGAATTCGCGCACGCCGTAGTAGCAGTAGTTGCCGCCTTCGGTCCTGGTGACGCCCTTGCTGCCCTTGACGAAGGTCAGGTTGGAGCCGGCCAGGTCGGCCGAGCCGCCGAAGATTTCCGGCACGGCCGGCACCAGCGCGGCGATGGCGTTCTGCGAAGCCTTGCGGGTGGCGATATTCTCGGCCTTGTCGCGGCAGGCGCCGACATAAGCGGACTTGGTCGCTTCCCAGTTGGCCGGCAGCTGGCCGTTGATGACGCGGCGCTCGAATTCGGCGGCTTCGGCCGGGAAGGCGGCGCGGTAGGCGGCGAAGCGGGTGTTCCAGTCGCCTTCGGCGGCAGCGCCGGCGGCCT
>DATGXM010000554.1:0-14061 GCA_035298985.1 Azonexus sp.
GATGAAGACGGCCGCCCCGCCGACGTTCCAGTTGGTGCGCAGGCCGGTGGACAGGAAAAACACCGGCATGATGACGAGGAGCACATGGTGGCGTAGCAGGTCCATCTTTTCCTGATTGAACCACTCGGCTTCCATGCTCGCTCCGGCCAGAAAGGCGCCGACCATGAAATGCAGGCCGGCCCAGTCGGCACCGAAGGAAACCGCCGCCAGCCAGATCAAGGCGACGTACCAGCGGTCACGCTCGACCAGGCGGACCATCAGCTTGTGGAAAAGCCAGGCGGCGATACCGAAACCGACCAGGAAGGCGCCTTGCCGGCCGATGCGCTCCCAGTCCATCAGGATCAAGGCCAGCACGCCCCAGATGGCGATGTCGTCCAGGCTGGCGTAGCGCAGAATGCGCTGGCCGATGGGCTGGCGCAGCACTTCCAGCTTCTCCATGAGCAGGATCAGGATGGGCAGCGCAGTCACCGCACACGACATGCCGACGCCGACGACGAACTGCCAGGTCAGCGCCCTGGGCCCCATCCAGCCCTCGAAACCGAGCATGAAGGCGGCCGCCACGCAGCCGAAAACCAGCGGCACGCCGAGCGCCAGGCCGGCCGTGATGCCGCTCTCCCGGCGATGCGCCCAGGCTTTCTTGAGATCGAGTTCGACCCCGGCGATCATCACGAACAGCATGACCGCCCACCAGGCGATGCCGTTCAGCGACTGGATGACGGCGGGATTGAACACGAAGCTGTAGTACTCGGGGAAAACCTTGCCCAGGATGCCCGGCCCGAGCAGGATACCGGTGATGATCTGGACGACGACAAGGGGCGCGAAATAGTCGGTATTGCCCAGCCGCCAGATCAGGTAGGGCACCGTGAAGATGATCGTCATGGCGATCAGGAAGATTTCCGTCGTATTCATGTAATCCTCAATGACGAGCCGCCGATGCCGCCTGACGGTGGTAAACCGCCGCCAGCAGATCGGTCTGGGTCAATACACCGGCCAGACGCCGTTCTTCATCAACCACCGGTACGATGACCGGATGATCCTGACCCGACAGCAGGGCCAGCATGTCGCCCAGCGGCGCCGTCACCGCCGCGGTGATGAAACGCTGGCTCATGATCTGGCCGACCACTTCCGGCTTGTCGGAGTACGCAGTCGGCGTCGGCCGCAGCAGCCGGCGGATGTTCTCCCCGATACTGTTGCCATTGTGAGGAGCGACATGGCGCAGGTAGTTCTCCAGGGTCAGCACGCCGATCACCCGGCGCGCCGGATCGACTACCGGCAGGCCATGCAAATGATGTTCCTGCATCAGCGCCCAGGCTTCGTTCAGTTCGGTGGCGAAGGTCACCGCCAGGGCCGGCGCCGACATCACATCGCCGCAGGTCCGCCGCTCATGGCGGCGATGGGCGTGTGCGGTGGCCAAATCGTAGATGCTGACCAGGTCGTCCTCGCTGACGTCGAGATAGGTGTCGAGCTTTTCCAGCGCGTACTGCAAATCGTCGTGCCGGATGCTCCGGCGCGGCGGCCGTACCGTCGTCTGCCGGGCCGGCGCGCACTGCGGATAGCGCCGGCCGGGCATCAGGTTGTTGATGGCCAGCACGGCGATCAGCGCGGCGACGACGTTGAGCAGCGCGGTGAGCAGGGAAACCGTCTGTTGCTGGGCGGCGACGGCGAAAACCACGGCCATCGCCCCACCCGGCGGATGGATGCAACGGAGCAGGGCGGTCAGCCAGATAGCCAGTCCAAGGGCGAGCCCGATGGCCAACCAGGCCGGCTGCACCCACAGGCCGACCGCGTAGCCGACCAGCGCCGACAACACCAGGCCGCCGACCAGCGACCAGGGCTGGGCCAGCGGGCTGTGCGGCAAGGCGAACAGGATCACCGCGCTGGCGCCGAGCGGTGCCAGCAGGTAGCTGACACCCGCTCCGGCCGGCAAGACGGCCAGGATGCCCTGCATGAGCAGGATGCCCAGGCAGCCGGCCAGCGCGCTGATACGCCGTTCGCGTACGGATAGCGGGACGGCGTCGGCAATCAGGTAACGGAGGGCGAACTGGCGCAGGGCTTCCACGGGGTCAGGCCATCAGATAGCGCACCAGCAGCAGCGGCAGGCGCAGCACGAAGCCGATGAACAGGCGGGTGTGCATCCAGGTGAGCAGCGTGTTGTCGCGCAGGTACTTGAAATGGGAGACGCCGCCTTCCGCCGCCGACAGGTAGCGCACCGGGGCATCGAGGTTGATCGGCTGCACACCCGCCCAGCACAGGCGCACGACTGCCTCGGGATCGAAATCGAAGCGGCGCATGAAGCGGTTGCTGCGCATGATCCTGATCAGCGGCGCAATGGGATAGACGCGGAAGCCGTACAGCGAATCGCCGATGCCCATCCACAGCGTTTCCAGGTTGGCCCAGCCGTTCGACACCTTGCGCCCATTGACGCGCAGGGCCGGCGCTTCCGGGCCGAACACCGGCTTGCCGAGGACCATTTTCGCCGGCTCGGCCTGCGAAGCGGCCATGAAGGCGGGGATCAGGTCGGCCGGATGCTGGCCGTCGGAATCCATGGTCAGTGCGTGCGTGTAGCCCCGCGCGGCGGCCTGGCTGATGCCTTCGAGCACCGCCGCACCCTTGCCGCGATTGTCGGGCAGCACGATCACCGTCAGGTCGTCGTCGCCCGCCGCCAGCGCCTGCAACTGTTCGGCCGTACCGTCGGTGCTGCCGTCGACCACCACCCACACCGGCGCCCATTGCGCCCGCGCGGCACGCACTGTGTCCAGTACGCCGGGACCAGGGTTGTAGCTGGGAATCAGGACGAGATGGGTCGATGAACGGACGGGCATGGGCACGAATTTCAGGCGGGGGCTTGCGGCGAAGGCCGCTTATTTTCACCCAGTTCAGCCCGGAAATAGGCTTCGATTTCGCTGGTGAAAACTTGGACATTGGTCGGCGGGTCGAAACGCCGGCCCAGGCGGACCCGGCAGGTCAACGGCAAGGCCGGACGGCGAAAGAGCGGCCAGGCCTTGCCCAGGTAAGGCGTCGAAAACTCGATCAGCACCGTCTGCACCGGCACCTTGGCCCGGTTGGCGACCAGCCCGGTACTCGGCGAGCAGGGATCGACCGGAAAATTGGCTGTGCGCGTCCCTTCCGGGAAAATGACCAGCCGGGCACCGTCCTGCAGGGCCTGGCGCGAATTGAGGATCATCTCGAGCGGCGCATCGTTGCGGATGTAGCGGGCCAGCCGGGCGGCCGCGCCGAACAGCAGGTTGTCCATCAACGCCGCCTTCATGACGCACACCGCATTGGGCAGGCGGGAAACGATCATCACCGCATCGAGCAGGGACGGGTGGTTGGCGGCGACGATCAGCGGCCCGGAATCGCGCAGCTGATCGAGCTCCTGCAGATCGAAGCGGCAGGCGCAGAAGACTTCCAGGATGCCCAGGTAGAAGCGGAAACCGTTGGAAATGAAGCCCCGCCCGACCCACTGCGCCCAGCGCTGCGGCAGCACGGGCTTGAAGAGCAGGGCAAAGGGTAGCCAGCCGAGGCAGATCAGGGCCAGTGTGCCCAGCCCGACGACCATGGCCAGGTATTCGTAGGCGATCCACAACGGATTGCCGGAAGGGCCACGATCAGTCATCGACCTTAACGCGGGTCGACGATTCTCCGAGAATCCAGCTGATGGCGATGCCGCCGGCAATGTAATCCTTCTGGCGGACCAGCGGGCTGTTTTCGAAAGTCGCGCCGCTCAGGTTGTCGTAACGCACGAACGCGCCGACCCAGTACTTCGGGAAGCGCTTGGACAGGGCGGCCAGGTACTGCATGCCGGCATAGCCGGCACCGGCGTCGTAGGCCGGCCGGGCGGCGGTGGCGTACTGCGGCGCCACCGAGTAATAGTAGGCGTGCTGGCGCTTGTCGCCGAACAGCGGACCGGCGAGCAGGCCAAGGTTCCAGCCGGCCAAGCCGGGGATGTCGGTGACGTCCATATTCAGCTTGGGGTGGAGGACCCAGCCGGCATCCTTGGGCGACCCCTCGACGGTAAAGGCGGCGCGCAGTGGCAGCAGCACCTTGACGAAACGGGCACGGTTCGCGGAGCGCCACAGGGTCAGGTCGATCTGCGGGCCGATTTCGAAGGTCGCCTTGATATCCGGCATGCCGCTGCGGGCAGTGATGTCGTCGCTGTTGGCCGGCGGCGACAAGGCGGCGGACACCGTCAGTTCGATCCGATCGGAATCGAAGAAACTGCCGCGGATGCCCTGGCGGTCGGCCTTCAGGAAATCGCCGTGGTAGGTGAAATGCGGCACCGGCATCAGGAAATTGTTGGTCTGGTCCGAACCGCGATAGGACGGAAAGCTGAAGGCCGCGACGCCGGCCCCGACTTCCCACAACGGCTGGTCCCCGGCCGCCTGGGCTATGCCCAACGTCCCGATCAGGGCCGTTGCCGCCAAGCCCAGCCTGCCTGTCATCCGCATTCCGGCCATCTCAACTCTCCAGTGCATGCGAGGCAAAGGCCTCGATTTCGAGCAACAAATCATGCCGGCAGATGTCTGCCTGCACATAAACCACCTCGGCCTCACCGATCAGCGGCTTCAGGGTATCGCGTACCTTGGTAAAATCGCCGGCGTGGCGGACATAGACCCGGTAGACCAGTTCGGTCACGGCAAAGGCCGGCGACCGGCACCGCCGGTTGGCCTCGTCGACCACCGCGGCAATATTGGCCATCGACTCCCGGCACTGGCCGACCACGTCGCCCGGATGCACGGTCTGGTGGCCGACGATACTCGCCGTACCGGAGATGAAGAGGATTTCCTGATCGGCCGGATAGACCAGTGCCGCCCGCGAAAAGGTCGGGCTGCGCGGACCGTAGTCGGCCGGATAGTTGTAGGCGCTGATCTGGCGCGGATTCTCCACCGGCACGGCCGGCGTCCTGCCGGCCATGAAGGCAATGTTCAGTGCCCCGCCGGCCAGGCCGATGGCACAGGCGGCCGGTACATTGCCGGTTGCCCCGCGCTGGTATTCGAGAAAGGCATCCTGGCGGCCGATATTGAATTGCCGGTAGCGTTCCAGCCCTTGGGTTTCCAGGGTGATGTTGGCCAGGTAATTCCACACCCGCCACAGGTGCGGCATGCCTTGGGCGTCGAGTAGCCGGAAAATGCGCCGATAGGCTTCGGCGCTGGCCGCCTGCAGCGACGAACAGGCCGGCGTCGCCGGGAAATCAGCTTCGCTCAGTTCGATCACGCCATAGAGCACGCCATCCGTGCGCTGCCAGACGATGCCCTCGTCGCGACCGGCCTGTACGGGCAGGGTGGTCAGCCAGGTTTCATGCAGGGCGGCAGCGGTGGCACCGAGCAGCGGCGCGAAGATGCGCTGCACCGGCCAGGCAGGCAGGGCACCGGAAGACGGCGCCCCGAGCAGGGCGCCACCGAATTCTCCGCCGGTTTCACGTGGAACAGCGGACAGCGAGGAAACGAATTGCAGGGACACTAGGCGTTATAAACGACGTTTTCGTCAACTTTGCGGATGTTGAACTTCCGACGTTTCCAGCCCATGAAAGCGCGTTTCGGCTGGGTGATGTTGGCGATGTAATAGAGCACCTTGAAGGCCCAGATCGACGACCAGATCGGTGTCTTGCCGAAAATGTCGCCGGCCAGCATGGACAGCACGGCTTCCTTGGTGCGGAACAGGTTACGCGGCCCCATGAAGAAGTCGCGCATGATCGGATTGGTCACCCGATAGATGAACCACGAGAATTCCTTCGGCCCGTGCTTCATCGCAGCGTCGAATTTCTTCAATGCCGCAGCGGCCTTGGCCGGGGTTTTCAGGCAGGTGTCGATGGCTTCGGCGGCAATCACGCCGCTGTTCATGGCAAGCAGCACGCCGGACGAAAACACCGGGTCGATGAAGGCATAGGCATCGCCGAGCATCACGTAGTTGTTGCCGTGGTTGCGCTCGGAAACGTAGGAGAAGTTGCCGGTAGCCTCGACTTCGTTGATCAGCTTGGCTTCGCTCAGGCGCTCGCTCAGCTTCGGGCACTGGGCAAAGCCGTCGCGCAGGAATTGCTCGAGGCTGCGCTCGCCCTTGGTTTTCATGTAGTACGGCCAGGTCACCATGCCGATGCTGGTGATGTCGTTCTGCATCGGAATGAACCAGAACCAGCCGTGCTCGAACCAGAAAATGGTGATGTTGCCTTCGGCCTGGCCCTCGTGCCGCTTGGCGCCGGTGAAATGGCCGTAGATCGCCGAACTGTTGTGTTTGGGATTACGGTGCTTGATCTGGAAGCGGTTGGCCAGGAAGGTATCGCGGCCCGAGGCATCGACCAGGAAGCGGGCGTGCCATTCGCTTTCGCTGCCATCGTCATGCACGGCGCGGACGAGTACCGTATCGTCGGGCAGGAACTCGACGGACTTGGCCTTGCAGCCTTCGTGCACCTCGACCCCCTTGCGTTCGGCGTTGCGGATCAGGATGGTGTCGAACTGGTCGCGCTTGACCTGGTAGGCGTGGGGCATCGACTTGTCCCAGGCTTCGGCGAAGCAGAATACCGACGACATGTCATGGTTGGGCGAAACGAATTCGGCGCCCGGTTTGTGCATGCCGATGGCTTTGACTTCCTCGGCGATGCCCATGCGCTCGAACAGCGGCAGGTTGGCCGGCAGCAGCGACTCGCCGATATGAAAGCGCGGGTGATGCGCCTTTTCCAGCATCACCACCTGGTGGCCCTTTTCGGCCAGCATCGGTGCCACGGTCGAACCAGCCGGTCCGCCGCCGATCACCAGCACGTCGCACTGCCGACGTTCAATCTTCTGCGCCTGCTGTTCCATCATGACTGCCCTTTATCGATCTCTGTGGTGGCGATAATTTTTGTTTATTTACCCTTGTAGGTCATGTAGCCCACAGTTTCCGAGTGTCCATCGATCTTGCTGACCGTGCCCTTGGCCCAATACACGTAATACGGACCGAAGCTCGACCACCAGTAGCGCCAGTAGGGGCCGTCCAGCTTGGGGTTTTCGTTGGTCTGCGGATGGCCGACCGCCATGACGACCTGCTCCTTGGTCATCCCCTTCATCAACTGGCCCTTGGCGATGGCGTTACGCACCGCCGGTGCAAATTTGGCGATCTTCGGCTTGGGATCCTCGAGTACGACGATCTTGTTGACCCACTGCTCGGTCGTTTCCTCGGCTCGGCCGTAATCGTGGCCGAGGCGCATCGGCTTGCCGTCGATCTCGACATAGGCGCGATAGCCGTCGATCTTCTTGACGCTGATCGGCGTGCCGGCCGCGATGAACGGCAACTGCGCCAGGTTCGAATCGCTGATCCAGTCGCCGGAATAGTGCAGGTTGCAACAGGCATAACCGTTACGGATGCCGGATTCCTTCTTCGCCTCGGCGGCGGCCGCCGGTTTACCCTCTTCCGGCTTGCTGTCGTTGCTCTTGCAGGCGCCGAGGGCAACCGCGACGCAGCAGGCGGCCGTCAGCAGGCGAACCCCGGCGAAATTGGCAAATTCCTTCATGACCGGCCCTCCAAGTCCTTGCTGCGAAAGACCGCCGATTATACCGCCGGCTGCGCAGCCGGCGGCGTGCAGCACGACGAAGCTTCGTATACGACCGGGATAATCTGTTTGGCTGCTTCGCGGCGGGTCAATTTGATCGGCGACATCGAAACGATGTTGTCGATCTGCAGGTCAGTCGACAACATCGGCTTGAGGCCGACCGGCTGGCGCGGATGCAGCTTGAATTCGCGCTTGGCCTTTTCCAGCTGCTCCTTGTTGGAACTGAAGTACCGGGCCGCGGCGATGGTTTCAGGCAGGTGCTTGAGGACGTGCCACAGGCTCCAGCGATGCTGCCACAGGCGTTTGGCGAAGCGGCGGCGATAGCCCTTGCTGTCGTAGAAGCGCTTAACGTGCCAGTTGTACAGCGCATCCATTTCTTCCCGCGTCGCAAAACCTTCCGGCTTATAGACGAAGTTCAGGCAATTCATCAGGCGCCAATCCTCGACGAAGTCGCCGGTCGGGTCGTTGACGCATTCCTCCCAGATCGGCGCGCCGTGCAGCGGGCTGAACTTGGTCATGTTCATTTCGTCGAGTCCCAGCGACAGGATGAAATCGCTGGTCGTACGCACCGTTTCCGGGGTCTCGCCCGGCATGCCGAAAATGAACAGGCCCTTGGCGCGCAGGCCGGCGGCGTGGATCTGGTGCACCGTATCGCGCACCGCTTCCAGCGTCACCCCTGCCTTGTGGCGTTCCATCATGTCCGGATCGGCCGATTCGATCCCGATCGACACCATCAGCGCCCCGGCCTGCTTCAGCTTGGCCAGCATCTCGTCCGACGTATGTCCGGCACGGATGGCACAGTTGAACTGCATGCCCAGCGGTTTCGCGATCAGCAGTTCGCACAGATCCATGACACGCTGCTTCTTGGCCGTGAACAAGTCATCGTACATGTTGATGTGCCAGACGCCGAACCTGTCGCGCAGGTACTTCATGTGATCGTAGATGTACTGCGGCGAATTGGTCTTGTACTGGCGCTCGAATACCGTGCGATCGCAGAAGGAGCAGGTGTAGGGGCAGCCGCGCGAGGTGATCATCGTCGCGCCGTGCTTCTTCTCGTAGGCGAACAGCGGCAGATGGTAGTCGTGCGGGAAACCGGCCAGTTTTTCGTAGGCGGGGAAGGGCAGTTCGTCGAGATCGAGAATGCGGTCGCGGCGCGGATTGACGATGATCCGGCCCGCCTCGTTGCGCCAGATCAGGTTGCCGATGCCGGCCAGCGGCTTGCCGTCGGCCAGTTCGAGCATCGCCCCTTCGCCTTCGCCCATCACCAGATAATCGATTTCGGGAAATTTTTCCAGAATCGGCGCACCGAGCGACGACACGTGCACGTTGCCGAACACGATCTTGATGTCGGGCCGCCGCTCACGAATGTAGGCGGCAATCTCGAAGGCGTCCATGAAGCCGGAAGTCGTCGCCGAAAAACCGACCATCTCCGGATCGGTAGCCAGCACGATCTCGGCGTTTTCGGCCGTCGTCGGCGGCGCGTAGGGGCCCAAACAATCATGCAACTGCACGCTATGCCCGAATTTTTCCAGCCAGGACGCCAATTGCATGATGCCGATGGGCGGCATGCGGTTGGCGAGGACCGAAAAATCAGGCTGTCCCGGCACGAAATTGAAACCAGCAGGATGGACGAGCGTGACGCGCATGAAACTTCTCCCAGACGAAGTGCCGAATTCTATTAGAAATGGCGGGCTCTGCCGGGGTTCAATAGCGCTTTATCGCCTGACAGTCATCAATGCACTGGCACGCCAACCCGATGGTCAGGATAGCAAAGACCACGCCCCGCTATCGGGCGAGGGCAAAAAACTGTAACTCCCTAATTTGCGTCATATTCTTTCGCCATTTTTATGCCATCATGATGTTTCCCTAACCTGCACTGCCGCCGCAATGGATCTGTTGATCGTCGCCATCCTGCTTGCCACCGCCATCCTGGCCTTTGTGCTGGTGCGCGGTCGCGACCGGTACACGCCGGGCGGCAAGGGCGGGCAGTCGCTGATGCCGCGTCCGGTCAGGAATCGATATTCAAAATGGCCGGCCTCGACGATCGATATCGATCCCAAGACCCGTTTTGTCGAAAGTCCCAAGCGCAAGCAATACCGTCTGCTCAACGATGCCGAGCAGATCCTTTTTCATCGCCTGTGCGAAGCGATGCCCAATATGCGGGTCTTCGCCCAGGTGGGCGTAGCGCAGCTTGCCCAGCTTAGAGGCCGCCAGGAAGCTCGCCGTCTGAAGCAAATGATGGGGCGCGGGGTCGATTTCGTGGTTTGCGGTACTGATTTCAACATCGTGGCGGCTATCGAACTGGCCTGGCCGACCGATGAAGCCAGTGAGAATTCACCGGAAGAGCAAAAGCGTCAGGCATTGCAAAGCCTGGGCATTCCGCTGATCGTTTATCGCGCCAACGAATTGCCCGACGCCGATACGCTGAGCCGTGAAGTGGCCAGTGCCATCGTTCGCCGAAATCGGCTGGAAGCCGATCATTCTGCGCTGGTAAGCAGTTGAAAGCTTTTTTCACTGCTATGCACAGTTCTATATTAAAACTGTGTACACAGTTACTACTGAGAATACCTTAGCAACAATTCTGTGGATAACTGAATTTTAGTATTTAAAATCAAAATACTAAAACGTATTTACCAGGGCTGTAATCCTTCTGGATTGCCTGTGGATGAAATCTGGACAGTTTTGCGGTTTTTGAAAACTCCAGACTTGCCCACATAGCGTCGACAGTTTGTACACAGGCTTATCGACAAGCCGTTGCCAGGCTATTTCCCGATGCAGAAGCGGCTGAAAATGACACCTAGAAGGTCGTCGGCAGTGAATTCACCGGTGATTTCGCCCAGCGCCTGCTGCGCCAGACGCAGTTCTTCGGCAAATAATTCGAGCGCCGGAACCATGCCTTCGACGACGTTGCGGGCCGCTGCGACATGCTCCTGGGCCAGCGCCAGGGCGCGCAAATGGCGCTCACGGGCAATGAAAACGTCTTCGGTCTGGTGCCAGCCGGCGATTCGCAACAGTTCCTGGCGCAGCAGGTCGATGCCTTGATTGGCCTTGGCCGACAGGGAAATCGCCACGCCATCGCTTTCGTCGTGGCGTTCGGCTTCACGCTCGGCCAGATCGATCTTGTTGTAGATGGTAATGCGCTGCAGGTTATTTGGCAGCCGGGAGAGGATTTCCCGGTCGGCATCGCCGACGCCGGTGCGGGCATCGACCAATAACAGCACGACGTCGGAACGCTCAATTTCCTGCCAACTGCGGGCGATGCCGATTTTCTCCACTTCATCGTCCGTCTCGCGCAGGCCGGCGGTGTCGATGATATGCAGCGGGATACCCTCGATCTGGATGGTCGAGCGCAGGGCGTCGCGAGTGGTGCCGGCAATCGGCGTCACGATGGCCAGATCGTCGCCAGCCAGGCGATTGAGCAGGGAGGACTTACCGACATTAGGCTGACCGGCGAGCACGACATGGAGGCCGGATTGCAGCAGCTTGCCCTGGCCGGCCCGATCGAAGATCTCGGCGAGCTTCAGTTGCAGGCGTTCGAGGCGACCAAAAGCATCAGCCGCCTTCAGGAAATCGATATCTTCCTCGGGGAAATCCAGAGTCGCTTCGACCAACATGCGCAAGTTGATCAATTCCTCGTTCAACTCGCCGATGGCCCGCGAAAACTCGCCCTGCAAGGAACGGACGGCGGAACGGGCGGCGCTGGCCGTGGCGGCGTCGATCAGATCGGCGACGGCCTCGGCCTGGGCGAGGTCCATCTTGCCGTTGAGAAAGGCGCGGCGGCTGAATTCGCCGGGTTCGGCCAGCCGGGCGCCGAGATCGAGACAGCGGGCGAGCAGCATCTGCATGACCACCGGGCCGCCATGGCCCTGCAGTTCGATCACATCCTCACCGGTGAAGGAGTGCGGATTCGGGAAATAGAGCAGCAGGCCAGTGTCGATGGTGCTGCCGTCGGCAGCCTTGAAGTCGGCCAGCGTCGCGTAGCGCGGCTTGGGCGTCTTTCCGGTCAGCACAAAAGCAAAGGGCAGCAAATTGCTGCCCGAGATGCGGATGACCCCGACACCACCACGGCCAGGGGCCGTGGCGATGGCGGCGATGGTGTCTTCGCGTTTTACAACACTCACACCTTAGGCTTTCGCATCGTTGGCGGCCTTGCCGCCGGCGTCGATCATGCGCGTGATCTGCCATTGCTGGGCGATGGACAGCACGTTGTTGACCACCCAGTAGAGGACCAGACCGGCCGGGAACCAGAAGAACATCACGCCGAAGATCAGCGGCATCATCATCATGACCTTGGCCTGGATCGGGTCCGGCGGGGTCGGGTTCAGCTTGGTCTGCACGAACATCGACACCATCATGATGACCGGCAGGATGAAGTAGGGGTCGGCCGACGCCAGGTCGGTAATCCAGCCCAGCCACGGCGCGCCGCGCATTTCGACGGCGCCGAGCAGCACCCAGTACAGCGCGATGAAGACCGGGATCTGGATCAGGATGGGCAGGCAGCCGCCGAGCGGATTGACCTTCTCGGTCTGATACAGCTTCATCATTTCCTGGTTCAAACGCTGCTTGTCGTCGCCATAGCGTTCCTTCAACTGGGCCAGACGCGGCGTCAGCACCTTCATCTTGGCCATCGACTTGTAGGAAGCGGCGGACAGCGGGAAGAACGCGGCCTTAATCAGGATGGTCAGGACGATGATGGCCCAACCCCAGTTGCCGACCACCTTGTGGATGGCTTCCAGCGCCCAGAAGATCGGTGAGGCGACGACGGTCAGCCAGCCGTAGTCGACGACCAGGTCGAGGCCGGTCGCGACCTGCTTGAGGGCCGCCTGTTCCTGAGGACCGGCGTACAGGGCGACCGAAGTTTCACCCTTGCCGCCCGGTGCAATTTCGGCAACCGGCACGATCACGCCGGCCTGGAAGATATTGCTGCCATCCAGCTTGCGCATGTAGAACTCGCGCTGGGTCTTGTCCTTCGGCACCAGGGCCGCGACAAAGTAGTGCTGGACCATGGCCAGCCAGCCATTGTCGGCGGTCTTGGCGAACTTGGCCTTGTTGTCGGCGATATGCTCGAAGGTGACCTTCTGGTACTTGTCGGCTTCGGTATAGACGGCCGGACCGGTGAAGGTCGACACCATCCTGCTTTCGCCGGCCGGCGCCACGTCGTCGCGCTGCAGTTGGACATAGGCATGCGGTGCGATGGCCTTGTCGCCGGTATTGGCGATTTCCCAGCTGATGTCGATCAGGTAGGAGCCGCGCTTGAAGGTCAGGATCTTGGCGACCTTGACGCCGTTCTGCTCGGCTTCGAGGCGTACCTTCAGCTCGTTGCTGCCTTCGGCCAGTGCGGTCGGACCGTCAACGTGCTTGAACGTCGTGCGGTGGGTGGGCAGACCTTCACCGATCAGGCCGGCCTGGGCCAGGTAATGATGCTTGGCGTCAAAGAGGACGAAATTCTTGTCCTTCTGGTCCTGTTCCTTGTACTTCAGCAGTTCAAGGCCAACCAGATCGCCGCCCTGCGTAGAGACGGTGGCCTTCAGCAGGTCGGTGCTGACCGTGAAGGTTTCGGCGGCCGGTGCCGGCGCGGCGGCAGTCGGTGCCACCGGAGCAGTCTTGTCCTGCAATCCGGCCGTCGGCGTCGGCACGCCGCCACTCGCGGTCTGGCTGGCAGCTGTAGCTTCCACAGCGGGTTTCGGCTGGTTATGTTTCTGCCAGTTTTCCCACAGCATGAAGCTGGAGAACGTAAAGATCAAAACCAGTATCAGGCGTCGAGTATCCATGAACGACCTACGAAAAAATTCTAGAGTCAGGGTACAGGATCATACCCGCCAGGATGCCAGGGATGGCAGCGGCAGAGGCGCTTGATGCCCAGCCAGCCACCTTTACAGGCACCGTATTTCTGTACTGCTTCGACGGCATATTCCGAACAACTGGGAAAATACCGGCATCGACGCCCGAGATAAGGGCTGATTGCATATTGATAGATGCGAACCAGGCCTACCAGCAGGCGTTTCATCATTCTTCCCGCTTCGGCCGGGGCCGTTGCAGCTTGTCGAACAGGGCGACGATATCTTCGGCAATTTGCTTGCCGTCGAGCGGCAGCGGTTTGACAGCGAGCCGGACGACCAGATCCATCGCCGGCAGGGTAGGTCGGCGCAAGCGGAACTGTTCGCGCACGATGCGCTTGAGCCGGTTGCGATCAACCGCATGCTTGAGCAGCTTCTTGCCGACGACCAGGCCCAGCCTTGCTTCGGTCATGCCTTCGGGCCGCGGCTGATAGTGCAACATCAGCAACTTGCCACGAATCGCCCTCCTGAAACCAAAAACGGATGAAAATTCATCCGTTTTGGTTAAACGATAGCGTCTGGCGAAGTTTTGATTCACCTCGCCGTATTCCGGCTTAAACAGCCAGACGCTTGCGGCCCTTGGCGCGGCGAGCGGCGAGAACGGCACGGCCGCCCTTGGTGCGCGAACGGACCAGGAAGCCATGGGTGCGCTTGCGGCGCACGACCGACGGTTGATACGTGCGTTTCATGTCGTAATCCCTT
>DATGXM010000555.1:0-13882 GCA_035298985.1 Azonexus sp.
AAGGAAAGCGCCCGCCCGCCGGTCGTCGCCGAAGCGCCGCGCCCTCGCCCGGCCGAAGCGGAGAATCGCTACGAGCCGGTGGCCAGCGACGGCAGTTTCGCCCGCCAGCGCGGCAACCTGCGCCTGCCGGTACGCGGCGCGGTATCCGGCCGCTTCGGATCGCCGCGCGATGGCGGCGGCACCTGGCGCGGGCTGTTCATCAAGGCCGCCTCGGGCAGCGAAGTAAAGGCCATCGCCAGTGGGCGGGTGGTTTTCTCCGAATGGATGCGCGGTTTCGGCAACCTGCTGATCGTGGATCACGGCGATGCCTACCTATCGATCTATGGCAACAACGATTCCCTGCTCAAACAAGTGGGGCAAAGTGTGAAAGGCGGGGAAACGGTGGCCACCGTGGGGAATAGCGGGGGCAATCCGGAATCCGGTTTATACTTTGAACTCCGCCACCAAGGGCAACCGATCGACCCGATGAAATGGGCAAGTTTGAAATGAGCAAAGCGAAAACCATCAGTCTGACCGTCGGCGCCTTCGTCGCCGGGGCACTCATCAGCCTGCACATTCCGGCACTGGCCGAAAAGGAAATCAAGCCCGGCCTGCCCATCGACGAGCTGCGGACCTTCGCCGAGGTGTACAGCGCCATCAAGCAGGGCTATGTCGAGCCGGTCGAAGACAAGAAGATGATCACCAATGCCATTTCCGGCATGCTGTCCAACCTCGATCCGCACTCGGCCTATCTCGACGCCGACGCCTTCAAGGACCTGCAGGTCGGCACACAGGGCGAATTCGGCGGCCTGGGCATCGAAGTCGGCATGGAAGACGGCCTGGTCAAGGTCGTTTCGCCGATCGAGGACACCCCGGCCTACCGCGCCGGCGTCAAGGCTGGCGACCTGATCTTCAAACTCGACGAAACGCCGGTCAAAGGCCTGACCCTGTCCGATGCCGTCAAGAAAATGCGCGGCAAGCCGAAGACCCCGATCAAGCTGTCCATCATCCGCAAGGGGGAAAGCAAGCCGATCGAACTGACCCTGATCCGTGAAGTGATCAAGGTGCAGAGCGTCAAGTCCAAACTGGTCGAGCCGGGCTACGGCTGGGTGCGCGTCACGCAATTCCAGGAAAACACCATCGCCGAAGTAGCCAAGGCCGTAGCCGGACTGTACAAGGACGGCAATAAGCTGAACGGCCTCGTCCTCGACCTGCGCAACGACCCGGGCGGCCTGCTCCACGGCGCCATCGGCGTTTCCGCCGCCTTCCTGCCGCCGGACGTCAAGGTGGTGTCTACCGACGGCCGCACCGAGGACGCCAAGCAGGAATTCAAGGCCCGCCCCCAGGATTACCAGCGCGGGACCAAGGAAGATCCGCTCAAGCTGCTGCCGGTCGAGGCCAAGAACGTACCGATGGTCGTGCTGGTCAATGGCGGCTCGGCCTCGGCTTCCGAAATCGTCGCCGGCGCCCTGCAGGACCACAAACGCGCCGTCATCGTCGGCACCCAGACCTTCGGCAAGGGCTCGGTGCAATCCGTGCTGCCGTTGCCGGGCAACACCGCCATCAAGCTGACCACGGCCCGCTACTACACACCGTCGGGCCGCTCGATCCAGGCCAAGGGCATCACCCCGGACATCATTGTCGAAGAAAGCGCCAACGGCAGCGGCGCCGGGTCCGCCATGCGCATCCGCGAAGCCGACCTCGACCGTCACCTGACCAACGACCGCGACAAGGAAGCGCCCAAGGCCGAACCCAAGCTGCCAGCCAAGGCTCCGGCCAAGTCGGGCAAGGACAAGGGTGGCAAGGAAGAGAGCGAGGACGAAATGCCGGCCCGCCTCGAATACGCAACCAAGAGCGATTACCAGTTCCAGCAGGCGCTGAATCTTCTCAAGGGCCTGCAGATCATGCAGAATAAGGCGCAGTAACTCACCAAACGGGAGGGAACATGCCAGGTACTGACCTCAAGAAGAAACGGGAAATCCTGTTCGCCAAGTTCCCCCCCGGCCAGGTGCCCGAGGCCGCCGACGATCTGCAGCGCCTCGCGGACCTGGAAGTTCAGGCCAAGCATGAAGACCGCGTCGTCGGCGTCGCCTATGACCTGCAGGTGCATACCCTGCGCGAGCTCGATGAACATCTGGTCGACAAGGGTTATCACCTCGACAATACCTTATTCACCAAACTGACCCGCGCCCTGATCTATTATGTTGAAGATACCCAGCTGCACAACATCGGCGCCCCGGAAAAGCGCCTGAAACGGTCGTCACAGCAGGCTTACGTCCATGCCTGGGAACATCACCCGCACGGCGATCACGACGAGACCCCGCCGGAGTGGCGCGAATACAAGTAGAAGCGGGTTGTTGGTCATTAGGATCGAGTTGTTGGCAAAAACGCCTCGCTTTCCAGCGCCCCTGCCCACAACTTGCGACTAAGCACTAGCAACCAAATGAACGACAAGCAGCTACTCCGCTACAGCCGCCACATCCTGCTCGACGCTCTAGGCATCGAAGGCCAGGAGCGCATTCTCGCCACGCACGCGCTGATCGTCGGCGCTGGCGGGCTGGGTTCGCCGGCTGCGCTCTACCTGGCCTCGGCCGGCGTCGGCAAGATCACTCTGGTCGATGACGACACGGTCGATTTCACCAATCTGCAGCGGCAAATCCTGCACACCGAGGGCCGCGTCGGCATCGCCAAGGCGGAATCGGGCAAGCAGGCCCTGCAGGCAATCAATCCGGAAATCGACATCGTGCCGCTGCAGCAGCGCCTGTCCGGGGAAGCACTCGACGCCCTGGTCGCCACCGCCGATATCGTGCTCGACTGCACCGACAATTTCGCGACACGGCACGCCATCAACCGGGCCTGCGTGCATCACAAGAAACCGCTGGTGTCCGGCGCCGCCATCCGTTTCGATGGCCAGATCAGCGTATACGACCTGCGCCAGGGCGACTCGCCGTGCTACCACTGCCTGTTTCCGGAAGGCGAGAACGTCGAGGAAGTACGCTGTGCGGTGATGGGCGTCTTTGCGCCGCTGACCGGCATCGTCGGTACCGTACAGGCCGCCGAGGCGCTCAAGCTGGCCGCTGGCATCGGCGAATCGCTAAGCGGGCGGCTGCTGCTGCTCGATGCGCTGGACATGGAATGGCGCAGTATCCGCTTCAAGAAGGATGCCGGGTGTACGGTTTGCGGCCCCAATTCTGAGTCGCACTGACGCGAGATGCGAAGACTAGCCGTGGGCAGTGCTTTAGCACGGCAAGGCGACGTCGACAAAGTATCGCGTTAGCGCGGCTCGGAATTCGCCAGGCGGGCAATTACACGGATGTCAGCCCCGACCTGCCGCAGATCGCGAATCTGCAGACGGCGCTTGCCGTCCAGGGTAGCCAGTTCCGGCAGGTTGAACAGGCCGCTGGCCTCGTGCCCGATCAGGCATGGCGCCAGGTAAAGCAACAATTCATCGACCAGGCCTTCGCGCAGCAGCGAACCGTTCAGTTTGAATCCCGCTTCGGCATGCACCTCGTTGATGCCGCGTTGAGCGAGCGCGGTAAGCAAGGCCGGCAGATCGACCTTACCGGACGGATTGGGCAGGATCAGCACTTCGGCGCCTGTAGCGCGCAGTTGTTCGATTTTCCCTGCATCGCTGACCGCCCCGGCAATCAGGGTGGGGCCGCCTTGCAGGATGCGCGCAGCGAGCGGCGTTTCCAGCTTGCTATCGACGACGACACGCAAGGGCTGACGGGTGGTTTCAACGTCGCGCACATTCAGTTGCGGATCGTCGTCACGCACCGTACCGATGCCGGTCAGGATGGCGCAAGCCCGCGCCCGCCAGGCATGACCGTCGCGCCGCGCCTCCGGCCCGGTGATCCACTGGCTGACGCCGTTGTGCAGAGCCGTCTTGCCATCCAGACTGGCCGCCGCTTTCAGGCGCAACCAGGGGCGGCCACGCGTCATCCGCGAGACGAAACCGACATTCAGTTCGCGCGCCTCGTTTTCCAGCAGGCCGCTCGCTGTCTCGATGCCGGCTGCCTGCAGCAGGGCCAGGCCCTTGCCGGCAACCAGCGGATTGGGGTCGGTCATCGCCGCGATAACGCGCGACACGCCGGCCGCGACCAGGGCTTCGGCACAGGGCGGCGTGCGGCCGTAATGGCTGCACGGCTCGAGCGTCACATAGACAGTCGCCCCCTTTGCCCTGTCACCGGCGGCACGCAGGGCATGCACTTCGGCATGCGGCTCGCCGGCCATTTCGTGCCAGCCTTCGCCGACGATTTCCCCGTCCCGGACCAGCACGCAGCCGACCCGCGGATTGGGCGAAGTGGTCCACAGGCCGCGCTCGGCGAGTTGCAGGGCGCGGGCCATCATGCCGTGATCGACGGCAGTGAAGCTCATTTTTTCTTGGCGGCGGGGGACACTTCGCGAATGGCCCGGGAGAAGGCATCCACGTCTTCGAAATTGCGGTACACCGAGGCAAAGCGGATGTAGGCCACCTTGTCGAGCTTCTTCAGCTCGCGCATGACCAGTTCGCCCAGTTGCTGGGTGCTGACTTCACGCTCGCCGGCCGACAGCAGCATTTCCTCGATGTCGGCGACAGCGGCGTCGACCGACTCGATGGACACCGGCCGCTTGCGCAGCGCCAGTTCCAGGCTGGCGCGCAGCTTGGCCCGCTGAAACTCGGTGCGCAGGCCATTCTTCTTGACCACCTGCGGCAACTGGATTTCAGCGCGCTCGTAAGTCGTGAAGCGCTTGTCGCAGGCATTGCACTTCCGGCGGCGACGGACGACGTCGCCCTCGTCGTTCAGACGGGTATCGGCGACTGCCGTGTCTTCCGCGCCGCAGAAAGGACATTTCATGATTAGCTATTGGTTGCTGTTGTTGGTCGCTAGCCACTACTGACTAGCGACCAACAACGCTATTACGCGCCGTAGACCGGGAAGCGCTTGCACAGGGCGGAAACCTTCTCGCGCACCGTGGCGGCAACCGCTTCGTCGTTCGGGGCATCGAGGACGTCGGCCACCAGGTGGGCGATCTGCTCGGCCTCGATTTCCGTGAAGCCGCGGGTGGTCATGGCCGGCGAACCGATGCGGATGCCGGAGGTGACGAAGGGCTTCTGCGGGTCGTTCGGGATACCGTTCTTGTTGACCGTGATGTGGGCACGGCCCAGTGCAGCTTCGGCATCCTTGCCGGTGATGTTCTTGGCGCGCAGGTCGACCAGGAAGACGTGGCTTTCGGTGCGGCCGGAAACGATGCGCAGGCCGCGCTCTTCGCCGAGCACGCGGGCCATGACGCGGGCGTTGTTGATGACTTGTTCCTGGTAGTTCTTGAAGGACGGCGACGCGGCCTCCTTGAAGGCGACGGCCTTGGCGGCGATGACGTGCATCAGCGGGCCGCCTTGCAGGCCCGGGAAGATGGCCGAATTGAGGGCCTTTTCGTGCTCGGCCTTCATCAGGATCACGCCGCCGCGCGGGCCGCGCAGGGTCTTGTGCGTAGTCGAGGTCACGACGTCGGCGAACGGCACCGGGTTCGGGTAGAAACCGGCGGCGATCAGGCCGGCATAGTGCGCCATGTCAACCCAGAAAATGGCGCCAACTTCCTTGGCGATCTTGGCGAAGCGCTCGAAGTCGATGCGCAGCGAATAGGCGGAGGCACCGGCGACGATGATCTTCGGCTTGTGTTCGCGGGCCAGCGCTTCCATCTTGTCGTAGTCGATCTCTTCCTTTTCGTTCAGGCCGTAGGAGACGACGTTGAACCACTTGCCGGACATGTTCAGCGGCATGCCGTGGGTCAGGTGGCCGCCTTCGGCCAGGCTCATGCCCATGATGGTGTCGCCCGGCTTGGCGAAGGCCATCAGCACGGCCTGGTTGGCCTGCGAACCGGAGTTCGGCTGGACGTTGGCGGCTTCGGCGCCGAACAGCTTCTTCAGGCGATCGATGGCGATCTGCTCCGCGACGTCGACGTGCTCGCAACCACCGTAGTAGCGCTTGCCCGGGTAGCCTTCGGCGTACTTGTTGGTCAGCTGGGAGCCCTGGGCTTCCATGACCGCCTTGCTGACGTAGTTTTCGGACGCGATCAGTTCGATGTGGTCTTCCTGACGCTGGTTTTCGGCTTCGATAGCCTTCCAGAGTTCGGGGTCAACTTTTGCCAGGGTGTCTTTCGCGGAAAACATGGGGATAGCCTCAAGCCATTGAAGAAAAGGGGGAAGATTTTATCACGAAGGCAGTTCGTCAAGGGCGCCCGGCTCCAGATGGTCGGTTTCGCCCCAGGTTTCGAGGCACCAGGCGCCATTCGAGACGGATATCCAGTTGATGCCGGCGTTGGGAATAAGGAAATCGCGCGGCATTTCCAGCGGATTGTTGCGCACAAAACGGTTGATGACATCGAGCACGCCGCCGTGCAGCACCACCGCCACGTTCTGCCCGGGATGCGCCGCCGCAATCTCCTTGAGCTTGCCGGTGACGCGGGCGAACATCGCTTTCAGGCTTTCGCCGTTCTCGAAATCGTAATCGGCATTGCGCCCCTCGAAGGCGCCGTAACCTTCCGGATATCTCGTCCGCGCCTCGTCGTAGGTCAGGCCCTCGAAAACCCCATAGCGCCGTTCGCGCATCTCGGGCACCGGGGTCGGCACCAAGCCGACTTCGGTACCGATGGCCTGCGCCGTGGTCCACGCGCGCTTCAGATCGCTGCTGTAGAGCGCCGCCAGGGCGGCCCCCTTCAGCCAACGCCCGGCGGCAACGGCCTGCCGGCGGCCGGTTTCGTTGAGGCCGATATCGATCTGCCCCTGAATGCGCCGCTCGGCATTCCATTCGGTCTCGCCGTGGCGCACCAGACAGATGCGAGTCGGCGCGTTTGTAGGGATTTCCATCATTTCGCCCTTGTAACCATCACTATAGATTTGCAACCTAGGGGTAACCCGAGCCGCTCTGAGAAGCCGGCCATATTTTATCAATCAATCGAGGAGGACTTTCGTGACCCTTCTGCTCAAGCTCTCGCAGCTGATCGATCGGCTCAACGGCTATGTCGCCAAAGGTGCATTCTGGCTGGTCCTGGTGATGACCATCATCAGCTCGGCCAACGCCGTCGTACGCTTTCTTTTTGACTACAGTTCGAACGGCCTGCTGGAAATCCAGTGGTACCTGTTCGCCGCGGTCTTCCTGCTGTGCTCGCCCTATACGCTGCAGAAGAACGAGCACGTGCGGATCGACGTGCTGTCGGGCAAGCTGTCGCCCCGCGGCCACGCCGTGATCGACATCATCGGCAGCCTGTTCTTCCTGCTGCCCATGGTGGTGCTGATCCTCTGGCTGTCGCTGCCGCTGATTGCCGAATCGATCAAGATCAACGAAATGTCGGCCAACGCCGGCGGCCTGATCCGCTGGCCGGTGAAAATCCTGCTGCCGATCGGCTTCACACTGCTGGCGCTGCAAGGCATATCGGAACTGATCAAGCGCATCGCCTTCCTGGCCGGTCGCATCGACGACCCGAACCACAAGGACAAAGGCCCGAGTGCCGAAGAAGAACTGGCTGCCGCCATTGCCGCCGCCAAAGCCAAGGAGGCCAAATAATGGAATGGGTCATCGCCAACATGGCGCCGTTGATGTTCGGCGCCCTCGTCCTCTTCCTGCTGTTCGGCTACCCGGTCGCCTTTGCGCTGGCCGCCAACGGCATCGTCTTCGGCCTGCTCGGCATCGAACTCGGCCTGCTCACCCCGGCCCTGTTCCAGGCCCTGCCCGAGCGCATCTTCGGCATCATGGCCAACGACACGCTGCTCGCCATCCCGTTCTTCACCTTCATGGGGCTGATCCTTGAGCGATCCGGCATGGCGGAAGACCTGCTCGACACCATCGGCCAGCTGTTCGGCCCGATGCGCGGCGGCCTAGCCTATGCGGTCATCTTCGTCGGCGCCCTGCTCGCGGCGACGACCGGCGTGGTCGCCGCCTCGGTGATCTCGATGGGCCTGATCTCGCTGCCCATCATGCTGCGCTACGGCTACGACAAGCGCCTGGCGTCCGGCGTCATCGCCGCCTCCGGCACGCTGGCGCAGATCATCCCGCCGTCGCTGGTCCTGATCATCATGGCCGACCAGCTCGGCCGTTCGGTCGGCGACATGTACGAAGGCGCGATGGTCCCCGGTCTGGTGCTGACCAGCCTCTACGTCGGCTACGTCGCACTCCTGTCCATCATCAAGCCAAAATCCTGCCCGGCCTTGCCGCCGGAAGCCCGCTCGCTGCGCGGCTTCAAGCTGATGCTACGCGTGCTGACCACGCTGGTGCCGCCGCTGGTCCTGATCTTCCTGGTCCTCGGCACCATCTTCCTCGGCATCGCGACGCCGACCGAAGGCGGCGCCATGGGCGCAGCCGGCGCACTGATCCTGGCCATCGCCCGCCGACGACTGTCGTTCAAGCTGCTCAAGCAGGCCATGGAAACCACCGGCAAGCTGTCGTCCTTCGTGGTCTTCATCCTCGTCGGGTCGACGGTATTCGGCCTGGTCTTCCGCGGCGTCAATGGCGACCTGTGGGTCGAACATTTGCTGCTCGGCCTGCCGGGCGGCCAGGTCGGCTTCCTGATCGTGGTCAACATCCTGGTCTTCGTGCTGGCCTTCTTCCTCGACTTCTTCGAACTGTCCTTCATCATCGTGCCGCTGCTCGCGCCGGTGGCCGACAAGCTGGGCATCGACCTGGTCTGGTTCGGCGTGCTGCTGGCGGTCAACATGCAGACTTCCTTCATGCACCCGCCGTTCGGCTTCGCGCTGTTCTACCTGCGCTCGGTGGCCCCCAGCTCGATCAAGACGACGGACATCTACTGGGGCGCCATCCCCTTCGTCTGCATCCAGATCATCATGGTGGCGATCATCATCGTCTTCCCGAACATCGTCAGCTACGGCGACCCGGCCGAGCGGGCGCGCATCGAACAACAGGGCGAGAGCGGCGGCGCCGACCTCGATTCGCTGATGCGCGACGACTCGGGCAGCAGCGGCGACAGCAAGGACAGCGACAACAGCGCCGATCTGCTGAAAAACCTGCAAAGCAACGACAAGTAAGCTTTCGACAAGACGTAATCCCATTTTGCGGGGCTTCGGCCCCGTTTTTTTTGCCATGAATCCTGACTATCATGCTGATCGGCATTGATCATTGGCCGCCAGCAAACCTGCGGCGCACAATTCCCCCATCGACTCACAACACCAGGAGGTCACCATGGATATCGGAATCACCAAAAAAGATCGCGAAAAAATCGCCGAAGGACTGTCCCGCCTGCTCGCCGATTCCTTCACGCTTTACCTGAAGACCCACAATTTCCACTGGAACGTCACCGGCCCGATGTTCAACACCCTGCACGTGATGTTCATGGATCAATACACCGAACTGTGGAACGCCCTGGACCTGATCGCCGAGCGCATCCGCGCCTTGGGTGTGGCCGCCCCGGGAACCTACCGCGAATTCGCCAAGCTGACCGTGATCAAGGAAAGCGAAGGCAAGGTCAGCGCCGAGGAAATGATCAAGCAGCTGGTCGCCGGCCAGGAGGCCGTGACCAAGACGGCGCGCAGCATTTTCCCGCTGGTGGACAAGGCCGGCGACGAACCGACCGCCGACCTGCTGACCCAGCGCATGCAAATCCACGAAAAGAATGCCTGGATGCTGCGCAGCCTGCTGGAAAGCTGAACCGGCCAGGCGGCCATAAAAAAACCCGCGGCATCCGCGGGTTTTTTGCTGGGCGACAGGCGCTTACTTGTGCGATTGCAGGAAGCGGTCCATGCGCATTTCGGCGACGCTGAACCAGGCATTCTGCGTCTTGCGGTACTTGTCGTACTCGGTAAGGATTTTCTTGAAGGCCGGGTTCTTGGCAGCTTCATCCGCGTAAAGCTGCTGGGAAGCCTTGTAAGCCGCTTCGAGAATCTCGTCCGAGAAGGCATGCAGCTTGACGCCACCCTGCAGCAGCTTGGACAGGGCGATCGGGTTCTTGTGGTCGTATTCGGCCATCATCGTGACGTTGGCTTCGTAGGCGGCAGCCTGGAAGGCGTCCTGATATTCCTTGGGCAGCTTGTCCCACTCCTTCTTGTTCACGAAGAAGTGGATGGTCGGACCCGGCTCCCAGAAACCCGGGTAGTAGTAGTTCTTGGCAACCTTGTAGAAACCGAGCTTCTCGTCGTCGTACGGACCGACCCACTCGGCGGCATCGATGGTGCCCTTTTCCAGCGCCGGGTAGATGTCGCCGCCGGCAATCTGCTGCGGCACGACGCCCAGTTCGGCAAACACGGCGCCGCCGAGGCCGGCGATGCGCATCTTGACGCCCTTGAGATCAGCCAGCGTCTTCACTTCCTTGCGCCACCAGCCGCCCATCTGCGTACCGGTATTGCCGCCGGCGAAGGAAACGACGTTGTAGTTGGCGTAGAACTCGTCGAGCAGCTTCTGGCCGCCGCCATAGTAGATCCAGGCGTTCATCTGGCGGGCGTTCATGCCGAACGGCACGGCGGTGCCGAAGCCGAAGGTCTTGTCCTTGCCGACGTAATAGTACGAGCAGGTGTGGCAGCACTCGACGGTGCCCTGCTGCACGGCGTCCAGCGCCTGCAGGCCGGGGACGATTTCGCCACCGGGGAAAACGCGGATGTCGAACTTGCCGTTGGTCATCGCACGCAGGCGGTTGGCCAGCACTTCGGCACCGCCGTAGATGGTGTCCAGGCTCTTCGGGAAGGAAGAGGTCAGACGCCACTTGATGGTGGGTGCCGATTGGGCGATGGCGGGAGCTGCCAGGGTAGTTGCCGCGCCGGCAGCAGCCCCGACGGAAGCTTTTTTCAGGAAATCACGACGTTGCATATTGTCTCCTCCAGAGGGGTAAGTCACGTCAAGCCTTTTGGCTGATCGTATTCTTCATCACTCCGGAAGGTTTTACGAATAGTGGAAAACCCTTAGGCCGACTCGCCGGCAATCGTCATACGGTCGAGCAGGATCGATCCGGTCTGCTTGGTGCCGCGTACCTGCACGTCGTTGCCGACCGCGACGATGCCGGCCAGCATGGCCTTCAGGTTGCCGGCAATGGTGATTTCCTCGACCGGATGGACGATCTTGCCATTTTCGACCCAGTAGCCGGCGGCCCCTCGCGAGTAGTCGCCGGTCACGTAGTTGATGCCGTGGCCGAGCAGTTCGGTGACCAGCAGGCCACGCCCCATCTGGGCAAGCAGGCCGTCCAGGTCGTGCTGGCCGGGCTGGATGATCAGGTTATGGCTGCCACCGGCATTGGCCGTGGTCTGCATGCCCAGCTTGCGGGCCGTGTAGGCACTGAGGAAATAGCCCTGCAGGATGCCGCCGCTGACGATATCGCGGTCGCGGGTCGCCACGCCGTCGCTGTCGAAGGCGGCGCTGCCCAGGCCGCAGGGGATATGCGGGCGTTCGGCGATATGCACGAAATCGGGCATGATTTTCTGGCCCAGATAGTCGATCAGGAATGAGGACTTGCGGTACAGCGCGCCACCGCTGGCGGCATGGACCAGGCTGCCGAGCAGGCCGCCGGCCAGCGGTGCCTCGAAGATAACCGGAAATTCGCCGGTCTTGACCTTGCGCCCGCCGAGGCGAGCCACCGCGCGTTCGGCGGCGATACGGCCGACCCGTTGCGGATCGTCGAGACGCGTGGCGTCGCGATGCGTCGTATACCAGTCGTCGCGTTGCATGGCGTCCTGCTCGCCGGCGATCACCGAGCAGGAAATATAGTGGCGGGAAGTCGGGTAGCCACCCATGAAACCCAGGCTGTTGGCCGACACGAAATGTGCCTGCTGCGTCGAGATCGACGCCCCTTCCGAATTGCTGACCAGCGAGCTGGCGTCGAAGGCCGCCTGTTCGCAACGACGTGCCGTCTCGATCGACTCCTCGACGCTCAGCGCCCACGGGTGATAGAGGTCGAGATCGGGGCAGTCCTTGGCCATCAGCGCGGCATCGGCCAGCCCAGCGCAGTCGTCCTCGGCGGTGAAGCGGGCGATATTGAGCGCCGCCTCGACCGTTTCGCGCAGCGCCTGGGCCGAAAAGTCCGACGTGCTGGCGTAGCCCTTGCGCTGCCCGGCATAGACCGTGATGCCGATGCCCTTGTCGCGGTTGAACTCGATGGTTTCGACCTCGTCGCAACGCACCGAAACCGATTGCCCGAAGCCCTCCGAGACATCGACCTCGCAGGCCGTCGCCCCCTTGGCGCTGGCGTGTTTAAGCACATCCTCGGCAAGTTGCTGCAGGGTGGCGAAGGCATAGGAAAATGCGGCGGTTTCGGACATGAGAAGGCGTTCGAACGGGAAAATCGCTATCATAACAGCCCGCCATTGACCGCCTCCGATTGGTTTCCATGCAAGACGAAGATTTCACCGAAGACACCGGCCGCCCCTCGAAAACCAAGCAGAAGGAGGCGATGCATGAACTGCGCGATCTGGGCGCGGAACTGGTCGAGCTTTCGGTCGGACAGCTAAAACGCATCAACGTGCCGGAAAATATTTTCGACGCCGTGCGTGAGTGCCAGAAAATCACCGCCCACGGCGCCCGCCGCCGGCAGATCCAGTATCTCGGCAAGCTGATGCGCGGCGTCGACGACGAGCCGATCCGCGCCGGACTGGCCATGCTGCGCGGCGAATCGGCCGCCGAAACAGCCCGCCTGCACCGCCTGGAACGCTTCCGCACCCGCCTGCTGGAGGACGAGGCGGTGCTCAGCGAAATCGCCGCCCTGTGGCCGGGCGTCGACCTGCAGCACCTGCGCACCCTGCGCCGCAATGCGATCAAGGAAAAGGAAAACAACAAACCGCCGAAGAACTTCCGCGCCATTTTCCAGATCCTGCAGGAACTCGACCAGCAAGGCGCCCCGGCAGCCAAGGAGAACGACGATGAATGAGGAACTCGTCGTCGGCCTGGTCTCGATCAGCGACCGCGCCTCGACCGGCGTTTATGAAGACAAAGGTATTCCGGCCCTGCAGGAGTGGCTGTCATCGGCCCTGACCACGCCGTGGCGGGCCGAAACCCGCCTCATTGCCGACGACCGGCCGACCATCGAACAGGCCCTGATCGAACTGGTCGACCAGGCCGGCTGCCACCTGGTGCTGACCACCGGCGGCACCGGCCCGGCGCGGCGCGACGTCACCCCGGAAGCCACCCTGGCCGTCGCCGACAAGGAAATGCCGGGCTTCGGCGAGGAAATGCGCCGCATCAGCCTGAATTTCGTGCCGACCGCCATCCTGTCGCGGCAGGTGGCAGTCATCCGCAAGCAGGCGCTGATCATCAACCTGCCTGGCCAGCCGAAATCGATCAAGGAAACGCTGGAAGGCGTCCGCGCCGCCGACGGCACGGTCAGCCACGTCGGCATTTTCGCCGCGGTGCCCTACTGCATCGACCTGATCGGCGGCCCTTACGCCGAAACGGACGACGCCGTGATCAAGGCCTTCCGGCCCAAGTCGGCCATCCGCCCGAAGTAGTTGGCCAAAGCAGGCCGGCAGCAGCGTCAGGCGGCGCCGAGCACGCTCTGGCGGTAGCGCGCCAGTTCGTAATCCGGCGTCTGCTCGACCAGCGCGACCGGCTCCAGCATCAGGCGCTGGCCGCCGCAGGCATATTCCAGCGATTCGCGCGGCGAGAAGGAGCCGAAAGGCAGGATGACGCGCAGTTCGCCGGGTTCGCCGCCGTCGCGCAACAGCAGCGCCGGCGTGGTGGCCGCCCCGCCATAGCTGGAAGCCGACTTGACCCGCACTTCCTCGGCATCGACCCGGCGCGCCAGCGCCTCGATGCCCACCCGCGCCTCGCTTTCGGACAGCCGGTGATAACGGCGGACGACGCCGACCAGCCAGTTGTCGCCGCCCTCCGGCTGCAGGGCGACCAAGGCGCCGACCTTGAGCCATTCGCCCGGCACGTCGCCGAGTACCGCCCCGAAGCCGCCGCGGCTGACGTTCTCGACCACCCAGCTCTCGACC
>DATGXM010000556.1:0-3400 GCA_035298985.1 Azonexus sp.
GGTGGTCGTCGGCTGCTCTGCGGTATCCGGCGTGGCGGCGGCGGGAAAAAGGTCGAATTGGTCGTTCATTACAAGCTTCGGGGTCAATTTTCGGTCGGGTGCGAATTTATCACGACGGCCGCCGGGCGGCGGGGATTGCTGCCGTGGTCAGTCGTTACATTTCGGCTGGTCGCCGAAGTAGGTGCAGTTGAAGAACTGGCGCTCGGGTTCCAGACGGATGAGCCTGGCCGCGATGTTCTGCTGGTAGCGCCTGACCATCACCTCGCCCTGGTCGCCGGCCTGAATGGCAGCGAACAGCAGGTTGATCAGTTCCCCCTCCTTGGCGTTGTATTCCGCTTCGGAAACCAGACCCTTCGAGTAGATCATCCAGACCTTCTGCAATTCGATGAAGACCGGCTTGAAATAAGGCCGGCCGCAAGCGCCCCAGTCGAGGAAACCGAGCACGCGGTAGTAGAACTCGCGTGAAATTTCCCCGCCAATCGCCCGCTTGCCGTTCTTCTTGTTCCATTCGGTGATCTGCTCGGAGCAGTTGGGATTGCTGTCGATATACGACGAAATGATGCGCAGCGGGGCTTCGTTGAGGGCAAGGGCTGGCGCGGAAAAGGCGCAAAGCCAGGCGAGCAGCAGGGTGAAGGGCAACAGCCGTGCGATGGTCGATATGTCGATGGCTGTAGTGCGGAGATTCATGCCGGATTGGTGCTTGGGGCTGCTGTTTCGCTATGAAGGGGTTGATTGTACCTGGGCCTAACTGGGGCATCGCACCCACCCTGTAACGTGGTGTGCGTGCCCGGCATGCTGCATGATGTTGTCGCGGAAGCGCAAAGAAATTTTCCAGAGCATGCTGCGGCGCAGCACGGGGTGGTAGAATCACGCCTTTGATTTTTCAGGCTGTTCTCAATCCCATGTCCGCTCGTCCGATTCGCAACATCGCCATCATCGCCCACGTTGACCACGGCAAGACCACGCTGGTTGACCAACTTCTCCGCCAGTCCGGCACTTTCGCTGCTCACCAGCAACTGGTCGAGTGCGTCATGGACTCCAACGATCTGGAAAAGGAACGTGGCATCACGATTCTGTCCAAGAATACCGCGGTCGAATACGAAGGCGTACACATCAACATCGTCGACACCCCGGGCCACGCGGATTTCGGCGGTGAAGTCGAGCGCGTGCTGGGCATGGTTGATGGCGTTGTGTTGCTGGTCGATGCCGCCGAAGGCCCGATGCCGCAGACCCGTTTCGTGACCAAGAAGGCGCTCGCTCAGGGCCTGCGTCCGATCGTGCTGGTCAACAAGGTCGACCGCGATGGCGCCGACCCCGACAACGCCGTTAACCTGACTTTCGACCTGTTCGACAAGCTGGGCGCCACCGACGAGCAGCTCGACTTCCCCATCGTCTACGCTTCCGGCCTGAACGGCTGGGCCGCCATGGAGCTCGACCAGCCGCGCGAAAACATGAAGCCGCTGTTCGACACCATCCTGCGCCATGTGCCGGCCCCGGATGCCGATGTCGACGCGCCGTTGCAGCTGCAGATCTCTGCACTGGATTACTCGTCCTACGTCGGCCGCATCGGCGTCGGCAAGATCATCCGCGGCCGCGTCAAGACCGGCCAGAACGTGATGGTCATGTTCGGTACCGAGGAAGAGGCCGCTGAGCACGATCGTTCCCCGATCAAGGCCAAGATCGGCCAGGTGTTCGGCTACAAGGGTCTGAACAAGGTCGAGATGGCTGAAGGCCTGGCTGGCGACATCGTCCAGATCACCGGTATTGAAGACCTCGTGCTGGGCTGTACCGTGACCGATCCGGAACAGCCGGAAGCCTTGCCGCTCCTGAAGATCGACGAGCCGACCCTGTCCATGCAGTTCATGGTCAACACCAGCCCCTTGGCCGGCACCGAAGGCAAGTTCGTGACCAGCCGCCAGATCCGCGACCGCCTGCACAAGGAACTGCTGACCAACATGGCGCTGCGCGTCCATGACACCCCGAACGGCGACGTCTTCGACGTGGCCGGCCGCGGCGAGCTGCACCTCGGCATCCTGCTCGAGAACATGCGCCGCGAAGGCTACGAACTGGCCGTCGGTCGTCCGCGCGTCGTCAAGAAGATCATCGACGGCGTCGAGTGCGAGCCGTACGAGCAACTGACCGTCGACGTCGAGGAAGACACCCAGGGCGGCGTCATGGAAAGCCTGGGCATGCGCAAGGGTGAGCTGATCGACATGGTGCCGGACGGCCGCGGTCGTGTCCGTATCGAATACCGCATCCCGGCGCGTGGCCTGATCGGCTTCCAGGGCGAATTCATGAACCTGACGCGCGGCAATGGCCTGATGAGCCACGTTTTCGACGACTACGCCCCGGTCAAGGAAGGCTCTGTCGCCGAGCGCCGCAACGGCGTGCTGATTTCCCAGGACAACGGCGAAGCCGTGGCCTACGCCCTGTGGAAGCTGCAGGATCGCGGTCGCATGTTCGTCAGCCCGGGCGAGAAGCTGTACGAAGGCATGATCATCGGCATCCACAGCCGTGAAAACGATCTGGTCGTGAACCCGATCAAGGGCAAGCAGCTGACCAACGTGCGTGCTTCCGGTACCGACGAAGCCGTCCGCCTGGTGCCGCCGGTCCAGCTCAGCCTGGAATCTGCCGTCGAATTCATCGATGAAGACGAACTGGTCGAGCTGACCCCGAAGTCGATTCGTCTGCGCAAGCGTTACCTGACCGAAATCGAACGCAAGCGCGCGGTGCGCGGTCTGTAAGCGAGAGCAAAGCACTGCCAGGTTGTCCAATCTGGCAGTACAAGGCAAAAAGGCGGCCCATCGGGTCGCCTTTTTGTTGGCATGTTGGTATGTCGTGCCAGCTAATCGGCGATCGGGCAGGCGATATCGGTCGGTGCAGGGTTATTTTCAGGTTGTGACCGACCCAGGAATTTTTCGGCAAACTCACCGGCCGGCAGCGGCCGGCTGATCAGGTATCCCTGGATCACGTCGCAGCCCAAGGTTTCCAGTTCGCGGCGCTGGGGCTGTGTTTCGACGCCTTCGGCGACGACTTCCAGCGACAGGCTCTTGGCCATGGCCATGATGGCGCGGACCATCGGCTCGCTGCTCGAGGTCGGCTCATCGAGGACGAGGTCCTTGATGAAGGACTTGTCGATCTTCAGCGTGCCGATCGGCAGGCGCTGCAGATAGGAGAGCGACGAATAGCCGGTGCCGAAATCGTCGAGCGCAATCATCACGCCGGCGGCATGCAGACGGCGCAGTTCTTCGATGCTGGCACCTTCCGCGTCGAGCAGCACCGATTCGGTGACTTCTGCCTTGATGGCCGAAGTGGGCAGGCCGGCCTGCTGCAGGCGTTCCAGGATAAATGTCGAGATGGACGAATGCCAGAACTGGCGCGGCGAGAGGTTGATCGCAAT